>JALRGB010000189.1 GCA_023253575.1 Verrucomicrobiales bacterium | reverse complement strand
CGCTCCACCGCAGCCCACCCTTCCTCGTTGCCACACGCCGCCTCCCCTCCACGCTGTGGCTTGGCCACTTCTATCGATCATCCCCTGCTCCGCCGCCTGCCCGGCACCGCCACTGCGTCCGGCAGCGAATTACTGGACCGTTTTCTGGACTTTGTCGCCGAACGAAAACTCGAACTCTATCCAGCGCAAGAGGAAGCGATTCTCGCCCTTTTCGACGGCCAAAATGTCATCCTGAATACGCCCACAGGATCTGGCAAATCACTGGTCGCGACGGCCCTTCACTTCCGGTCGCTGGCCGCGCGGCGGCGCTCTGTTTACACCTGTCCGATCAAGGCGCTGGTGAATGAAAAGTTTCTCGCTCTCTGCCGTGATTTTGGACCGGATAATGTGGGCTTGGCCACGGGCGACGCCACCGTCAACCGCAATGCCCCGATTCTCTGCTGCACGGCGGAAATCCTCGCTCAGGATGCACTCCGCTTGGGGGCCGACTCGCCCTTCCGCGAGGTCATCATGGACGAGTTTCATTATTACTCGGACCGCGAACGGGGCGTCGCCTGGCAGGTGCCGCTGCTCACCTTGCCCAAGGCACGGTTTCTCCTCATGTCAGCCACGATGGGATCAACCGAGTTCTTCGCCAAAGAATTATCCCGCCTGACCAGCGCCCAAACCGCCGTCATCATCGCCCGCCAAAGACCCGTCCCGCTCGAATTCTCATACGTGGAAACTCCCGTCGAGCAAACTCTCCAAAACCTGCTCACCGCCAACAAAGCCCCAGTTTACCTCGTCCACTTTACCCAAAACGACGCCGCCCAAGCCGCTCAGGATTTAATGAGCCTGAACTTCTGCACCTCCACAGAAAAAGCCGCCATTAAAGAAGAATTGCAACTCGCCGGCGCCCACTTCACCAGCCCATACGGCAAGGAGATTCGAAAATTCCTCCACCATGGACTCGGCCTCCACCACGCCGGCTTGCTTCCGAAATACCGCATCCTTGTCGAACGCCTCGCCCAACGAGGACTGCTCAAAATCATCTGCGGCACCGACACCCTAGGCGTCGGCGTCAATGTCCCGATTCGCACCGTCCTCCTCACCCGCCTGTCGAAATATGGCGGCGACAAAACCGCCACCCTGACCGCCCGCGATTTCCACCAAATCACCGGCCGCGCCGGCCGCAAAGGATTCGATGACATCGGCTTCGTCGTCGCTCAAGCCCCGGAACACGTGGTCGAAAATGCCAAACTCGAGGCCAAAGCCGCCGCCAATCCCGCTAAGGCGAAAAAACTCGTGCGGAAAAAACCACCCGAAGGATTCGTCGGCTGGAACGAGGAAACATTCGCCAAATTGCAGGCCGCCGCGCCCGAACCACTCACCTCACGCTTCCAAGTCAGTCACAGCATGCTGCTCAATGTGCTCAGCCGCAAAGGTGGCACAGCCGCCCGCCCTGGCCCCACCGCCAGCCACACCGCCAAGGCGCAACCGTCCGCCTGCGACGCCATGCAGTCGCTCATCCATGACTGCCACGACAGCACCAACGCCAAAACCGCCCACCGCGCGCGCGCATGGCAACTGTTTCGCTCACTCGTCGAACGGAAAATCATCGAAATGATTCCCACCGCTCAGCGCCCGCCCGACGGCACCAAACTGCGCTTGAACATCGAACTCCAAGAAGACTTTTCCCTCAATCACGCCCTCTCGCTCTGGCTGCTCGATACCGTGAAGCTCATTGACCCGGCCACGCCCACCTACGCCGCCGATGTCCTCACTCTCTGCGAATCGATTCTCGAAAATCCCGATCTCATCCTCCGGCGGCAACTCAGCAAAGTGAAAGACGAAGCGATGGCCGCCATGAAATCAGAAGGCGTGCCGTATGAGGAACGCATCGCCCGACTGGAGGAACTAGAATACCCGAAACCCTGCCGGGACTTCATCTACAATTCATTTAACGCCTTCGCCGCGGCCCATCCATGGGTCGGGCAGGACAACATTCGACCCAAGAGCATTGCCCGTGAAATGTTCGAAAACTTTCGCAGCTTTGCTGATTACGTGAAAGATTACGACTTGCATCGGGTGGAGGGGCTGCTGCTGCGCCACCTGAGCAGCGTGCACAAAGTATTAGCCCAGACCGTGCCCGAGGCGGCCAAAACCGAGCCGGTGCAGGAAATGGAGGCGTGGCTGGCCGGGGTGGTGCGGGGAACTGACTCTAGCCTGCTCGATGAATGGGAAAGGCTGCGCGATCCGAATTACAAACCCGGCGAAGAAACGGTATCCCAGTCGGCCGCCGCCCCCGACATCACTCGTAATCAACGCGAATTCACCGCGCTCGTCCGTACCGAAATCTTTAAATTCCTCCGTCCGCTGGCCGCCGGTTCCCCGGCCACAGCCTGGACAGCCCTCGATCCCAATAGCACCGACCCGGAAGGGGCCAAATGGACGCCGGAAACCCTCGCTTCCGCCATGGACGCGTACCGCCTCGCCCACGAACGCCTGCGATTTGATCCCGAGGCCCGCAATGGCCGGCATACCGTGGTCACTCGGGCGGAGGACGGAACATCTTGGCGCGTCTCCCAAACCCTCGTGGATGCAGAAGATCACAACGACTGGCACGCGGAATTTCACATCAATCTGGCCCAGGCCCGCGAAGAAGGTCGCCCCACTTTGGCCTTGGTCACCATCAGCCCGATCGGCCGCTGATCACCGCCACTCGTGCTTCGGATACTTGCGGGCCAGCTCTTGCTTTAACTTTGGATAATGATTTTGCCAAAAGCCGGCGAGGTCTTTGGTGATTTGGAGCGGTCGCTGATTGGGACCGGAGATGCTCAAGACCAGCGAGACTCGCCCGCCGGCGATGCGCGGCGTCTCTTTCCAGTCGTACAATTGCTGGATCCGCGCCGCCAGCGTCGGATCAGCCGTCTCCGAATACGTGATGCGTCCCATCCGGCCATCCGCCAGCCGCAGCCGTTCGGGCACATGCCGATCCATCCACGCCGTCTGCTCTGGCCCCAGCCATGACCTCAACCCGGGCCAAGGCGACCGGTCTTTGATTTCTTTATAACTGGCGGCCCCATGGCACATTTCAGCAATGACAAACGCGCGGTCCGCCTCGGTCAGGGCCGGCACCTCCAGCTCGGGCATCCATTTGGCCAAGCAATTCAAACGAGCAATCCATTGCTCCACTTCATGGTCCCAGGCCGTCAGCTTCAGCTCGCCCGCCATGACTTTCTCCGCCAGCAAAGCCGCCGCCTTCTCCCGGTCCGGCTCACCGCTCTGACGCGTGCTCAAGACAAGATCACGAAATCTGACCTGCTCTTTCTGCAAGACCCGACGCTGGGTCTCATCCCACATCGCCTCCGTCATGCGCACATACTCATCAGGAAAAAGCTCAGCTAGCCACGTCTCCTCTACAAGAGTACACC
>JALRGB010000175.1 GCA_023253575.1 Verrucomicrobiales bacterium | reverse complement strand
GCGGGAGCTTCCGTCAATTTGTCGGTGACGGCGACGGGTGACGGGCTGACCTACCAATGGCGGCGCGACGGGGTGGCTATTGTCGGCGCTACCTCCAGCCAGTATTTAATTCCCGCCTTTGCCAGCGATTTGGCCGGCACGTATACCGTGGTAGTGGCTGGTTCGGGTGGGACTGTGACCTCCGTGCCTATCGTTTTGCAGTTTCTGGCTCCTCCTGTCATTACGTCGCTGTCGCCCGGTGGCTCTTTCCCGTTAGGCACGAAAGTCGATCTCGCGGTCGCGGCTACGGGCACGGGCCTGACCTACCAGTGGAAAAAAGAAGGCGTGGACCTGCCTGAGGCCACGGCTGCCACCTACTCGATCGCCGCCCTGACGGCGGAATCAGCTGGGACCTACACCGTGGTCGTCAGCAGCGGGACGGCGGCTGTGACCTCCGCGCCTATCGTACTCGCCGTCAAGCCGGCCTTCGACATCTGGCGGGAGCGGTTTTGGTCGGGCAGTGCTGACTTGAGCGACCCTGCTATCAGCGGCCCCCTGGGCGATCCAGATCGCGATGGACTGGAAAATGTTCTGGAATACGTGCTGGAACTCAATCCTTCCTCCATCGACCCCGATTCGATCGGCGCCCTGATTCCTGATCCGGCTGATCCGGCCTTTCTCCTTATGTCGGTACCACTGGATCCTTTGGCCAACGATGTCGTTGTCCAATGGCAGCGGTCGGTGGATCTGGGGGGCGACCGCTGGGTCATCGTTCCGGAAAATGATCCTGAATATCAAGTCACCCGGCTCCCCGGCGCCATGTCGATTCGCTTTCCCAAAGCGTTGGGCGCCGCGTACTTCCGGCTTCGCGCCACTCTGAATTAGTCGCAAAAACGCCGGTGCGGGCGCAGCCGCGCCGCCGGGTGGCCGCGGAATCGGAGAACGAACGAAATTTTTTTTGAACGTTTTTGTGACCTCGGCGTTGACAGGGTGTGTTTTTTTTGGTGTTCTTAGGTGTTCGCGAAAAAACCCCCGGAGACGAAAATTCAGATCCAACCACTTTGGTGTGGCGTGGATCTGTTCCGTCATCTTGGGTTTTCACATCTAAACCCACACAATATGCGCACTACCAACTCCTTGCGGAGCCGGTGGGGTCTGGCCCTAGCCACCTTAGGCTTGTGGTCGGGTCATCTCCACGCCGGAACCGCCTCGTTTGACTTCAACGAGGATCCCACCGCGATCCTCACCACCTATGGATCATCCGTCTGGCGGCCGACCGGCGGCGTCAACGGCACTGGGTATCTTTCGATTACCGATGCGACGAATAGTCAGGGCGGGGTCATCGTTTTCGATGATTTCGACAATGGTAACGTGGTGAATTCTTTCACTTTCTCCTGCGATCTGCGGACGGGTGGGGGCACGGGTGACCCGGCTGACGGCTACAGTGTGTCTTTCGCCCGCGAATCCGACCCGGTGGTGACGAGTGGCACTGGATTTGCCGCTAGCCCTGGGGGTGAAGGCAATCTACCTGAAGAAGGCACCACCACGGGTATTTCCGTGGGGTTGGATGAATGGGACAGCGGTGGCGGCGACGTCATCGGTCTCTCCGTGCGGGTCGACAACGCCCTCGTCAACCAGACCGCCTTGTCGGTCAAAAATGGCGAAGCCACTGACACCAATTCGCTGCAAACCGGCCCGGCCGGGCGTCCGATCGATGGCGATTTCAACGTCGCGGACCATACGTTCGTCAACTTGACCATCGCGCTGGAGCCGGATGGTACGCTTGATGTGACGTACAAAGGCCGGAAGGTGCTCGACAACTTTCAGACGACGTATTTCCCGAGCCGTGGCCGTCTCGTCTTCGCCGGCCGGACGGGTGGAGCGAACTCGCACCACCACGTCGACAACATTCAGATCACCACGGCGGCGGCGTCGCTGCCGACGTTGACGGCCTCTACTCTGAGCGCGTTAAACTTCGCGGCGACGATCACGGATTCGGCTGCCAGTGCGATCGACATCAACAAGCCGATCACGGTGACGATTGACGGAACGGCGGTCGCGGCGACCAAGTCTAAGACGGGTGCTGACACCAGTCTTGCCTATGCTTCGGCGGCGCCAAATTTTTATGCGCCGGGGAACCATGAAGTCGTCATCCGGGCGACTGACACCAACAACAACAATGTTCAGCTGACGAGGACGGTGGTCACGTCAAACTACACGTTGTTAAGTGAAGCGTGGAAAGCGGCGGCCGGTCAAGTGGACACGACCACCCCGAGTTTCCACGCTAGTGTGCATCAGATCTCCTTTGGGCGGTATCCTGGGGACAGCAACTTGCTCCCACTGCCTGAGCGTCAGCTCTACAATGGTTACTTCGACGGTGCGATCAATGCGATCGCCGCCAACGTTGCTATCCCGGGCGATCAGCCTGATGGCGCCACCATTGTTCAGGGCCCGCTTAACTGGGATCAAGATGCCGCGCAACAAGGGAACTTCGGCGGTGAAACGCTGATTCCTGGCATCCCGGGTACCACAGGATCCACGGATAATATCGTGGGGGAAATCTTCACTTGGCTGCAGCTGCCGGCGGGTACGACCCGCCTCGGCGTCAATAGCGATGACGGATTCACCGTTTCTTTTGGCTCGACAGCCCTCGATCACTTCACTCGTGTCAAGGCGGGTGAATTCAATGGTGGCCGCGGTGCGTCTGACACCACCTTTGAGATTGCTGTGCCATCGGCCGGTCTCTATCCGGTGCGTCTGCTTTGGTGGGAAGGTGGCGGTGGCGCCAACCTTGAGGTCTTCTCGGTGCGTGCCTCCGATGGGACCAAGATCCTTATCAATGACACAGTCGAAGCGGATGCCATCAAGGCATATCATCTTGGTCTGCCCTCGGTGCCATCGATCCAGACGGTGGCTCCTTACCCATCGCCATCGGTGACCAACAATGACCCGCGTCATCCAATTCTCATCAATTTGGTTGATGGGGTGGCGGCGGTCAATGATGCCTCCATCGTGTTGACAGTTGATGGTGTGGCGGTGACGCCAGTAGTGACCAACGCGGGTTACAATACATCGATCAAATATGCCCCGGCTGGTTTGTGGGCGCCGGGCAATCATACGGTGGCCTTGAGTTACACGAACACCGCATCCGCGGTGCGGACGGAATCGTGGACCTTCAATGTCATTAATTACGTCTCGCTTAACGCGGCTGACGGGTTCCCAGCCGCTTCGGCCTCGGTCCCGGGTTATACGGCCAGTGTGGTCCAAGTGGCTGGTATCGATCCAACTCCGGAAACCGTGAACTGGAACGAAGTCGCCGACGACATGTTGGCTGGGATTTATGGGGAAAACGTGGCGGATCTCTCCACGGCTACCAATGGTATCTTCTCCTTCTCTGGCACCCTGAACTGGGATCAAGATTCGGCCCAGCAAGGGAACTTCGGTGGAGAAACCCCGATTCCAGGCATCCCGGGCACGACAGGATCCACGGACAACATTGCCGCGGAAGTCCTGACGTACCTCGTTTTCCCGGCTCCCGGGATCTACAACATGGGTGTCAACAGCGATGACTGCTTCCGCGTCACCCTGGGGCATGATGGTCCAAAACGTCACCTGTTCCAGCTGACCGGCTCGGCCACCATCTCCGGCCCGCATCCATCCGTCGACGGCACCCGCTCCTTCGGGAGTATCGGAGCCCCGCTCAACGGCTTGCTTGAAGGGGCTGTAGTGGCGGCAGAACCGATTCTGGCTGATGCCCCGCTCACGAACGCAGCGGCTGTGGCCGGCAAGATCGTTTATATTGATCGCGGCGTGGTGACCTTTGCCGCCAAGATCCTCAACGCTCAGGCGGCGGGGGCCATCGGGGTCATCATCGGAACCAACCATGACGGGTACCCTACCACCATGGGTGGCGATCCCGCCGGGATCAACATTCCAGCCGTGATGACGAGTAAGAGTGCTGGTACGGCCATCAAGGACTCACTGGCTGCGGGTGAGCCGCTTCGCGCCTCGCTTGGATATGACACAGCTCCTCGCTTTGGTGAATTCCAAGGCGGTCGTGGGGCCAGCGACACGACCTTCATCTTCGGGGTGAATGCGGCCGGGGCTTACCCCGTGCGCCTCATCTGGAAAGAAGGCGGCGGTGGAGCT
>JALRGB010000153.1 GCA_023253575.1 Verrucomicrobiales bacterium | reverse complement strand
TCAACTCCCTTTTCAAACCCTGGTGGATTCACGCCGTCAGCGTCGGCGAAGTACTGGTCGCCGCTAAATTCATCGCCGCCGCGCGCATCCATAATCCAGCACAGCCAATCGTGCTGTCGACCACCACCTCCACCGGCCACGCCGTCGCCCGCCGCGAACTCCCCGCCAATATCCCCGTCCTGTACAACCCCGTCGACCTGCCCAGCGCCGTCCACCGGACACTCGACACCATCCGCCCCGGACGATTGATCCTCGTCGAAGCCGAGGTCTGGCCCAATCTCCTTCATGCCGCCCACTCGTGGGGCTTGCCCGTTTCACTCATCAACGCCCGGCTCTCGCCCCGGTCGGAACGACGATACCTCGCCGCCCGGCGCCTCGTCGCCCCGTTTCTCGCCACCCTCGACCAAGTGCTCGTGCCCGATCCAGAGGACGTCGCCCGCTGGTCGTCCATCGGCGTGCGCCCAGAGGTCATCTCCGTCACCGGTAGCTTGAAACACGACTACGAAAACGCCGCCGAGGAACCACTCCGCCCCCAACTCACCTCCCTGCTCACCCAGCTGTGGGGCAGTCCTCTCCCCCCTCTCCTCCTAGCCGCCAGTACCCACCCCGGTGAAGAGGCCGCCCTCGCCAAAGCATTTCTTTCCCTGCGCCTCACCTCGCCTTCCCTACGACTGCTCGTCACCCCACGCCACGTGGAACGCACCCCTCACATCAAAACCGAACTCTCCTCGCTCGGTCTCCACGTCACGTGCCGATCCTCCCTGCCGGAGCCAGCCAGCCCCCACGGGAACTCCAGCCCCACACCCGATGTGCTGCTGATCGATACCACCGGTGAACTGCGCGCCTGGCAACCGCTCGCCAATGTCACCGTCATCGGGAAAAGTTTCCTCGCCCACGGCGGCCAAAACCCAGTCGAAGCCCTCATGGCCGGTCGCCCCGTCGTCACCGGTCCCCACATGGAAAACTTCGAGTCCCTCATGCGCCGCCTGCTCGCCCATCACGCCATCACCCAAGTCCCCAGCCTCGCCGCCCTCACCCCAGCCCTCCAATCACTCTTGTCATCCTCCCACCTCGCCACTTCCCTCGCCTCCAACGCCCGAACCGCCCTCGCCCCACACCAAGGAGCCGCCCGACGCAGCGTCGAACACGTGCTTCAATGCCACTCTTGATAGAAAATGGATAAACTATCATATCGTTCGCTGTGAAATTTTTGCCTGTTGTTTTTACTTTGATTTATTAATTATTTTTCGACCTCCCTGTCCCGAGCCATCGCCCCCCAGCCATCGCCCACTCTTTTCCCCTCATGCACATCGTTCCTGCCTCTTTGCACAACTCCCTTGTTCGTGCCGCCTATCAACAGCGGGGCTTTACCGACAGCGAGGCCGAGGATGCCGCCCGCTTCTGCGAACTGGCCGCCCGGCACGGCATCAAAACGCACAACGCCATCAAAGCGCTGCATCTCGATGACCTTTTTGGTTCCAAAGCTGGCGGATGCGTGCCCGGAGCCGTGATCCGCGATGTCACTCCGCCCGGGAAATTTGCCGCCAGCCGGATTTGGGATGCCCAGCGCAAACTCGGCCCGTCCACCGCCTTCGCCGCCATGGAGGAAGCCATACGGCTGGCCGACACCTTCGGCATCGCCCAAATCAGCGTGGATCATGCTTTCCATTACCTGTGGGGCGGCGGATATGTCATGGAAGCCGCCAAACGCGGCTACATCGCCTATACCAATTGCACCGCCGCCCTCGCCGAAGTCGTCCCGTTCCAAGGATCCTTCCCCACCCTCGGCACCAACCCTCACTCCTGGGGGTTTCCCACCACCGAAGCACTCGGGTTCCCCCTCGTCGTCGATTGGGCCACCAGCACCGTCGCCATGGGACGCGTCCAACAATGCAAACGCGAAGGAAAACAACTCCCGATCGACGCCGCCGTCGACGCTCAGGGCCAGCCCACCACCGACCCGCACGCCGCCACCGCCCTGCTCCCCTTCGGCGCCCATAAAGGCTACGGCCTCTCCCTCATCAATGAACTCGTCGCCGCCCTCATCGGCGGAAGCCTGCCTACCCTCCGCAGCCGCCCCGTCCCCGCCGGCGAAAAACGTACCTGCACCTTTTACTTCCAAGTCATCCACCCAGAGGCCCTCAACGCCGGCGCCTTCGCCATGGGCCGGTCCCAGTCCGCCAATGTCCATGCCGTCATCCAAGACATCCTCGGCCACGGAAATGAAAAATGCCTGCTCCCAGGTCAGCCCGAAGCCGAGGCCGCACGCCTGTCCGCCCACGCCGGCGGCTTGCTCTTCACCGCCTCCGAAATCGCAGAACTGGCCGCCGTCGCCCAATCAACCCACCAGCCCGCCTGGAATCTAGAGGATTTTCCCGTCTTCACCCCTGCCCCCTAACAGATAAACTGCCGCTCGGCCGCTGAACCATCAACCTGAAAGCAGGGAAGACGAATTAACTCGAATCCAGGCCCCAGCCTCACCGAATCTGGCGCGCGCGCCAATATTTCACAAACGGATTGACCGTTTGAGCAAGGATCCTCCATCCCGAATCCAGCTCGGAAACAACCACGCGGCGGCCCAGCCGCCGCTGTTATGAGGGTCGCAAGGTCCCACTCGTCCGTGACAACAACGGGGTCTGGCGCCTGAGATCCCGGTCCAAACACTTCCGCATCGACGTCTGCCTGGGGACCTCGGTCCTGGCAACGGCCCGGGTCGTGGCGAAGGAAATGCTGGAGGCGGGCCGAGGGACATCGACCAAGTCGGCCTCCCGGGGGACTACTCTCGCCGGGTCACCGAGGCCCACAGCATCAACAGCGCGATCCGCCAGGCCCTGAGTCTGGTCAGCCGCCCGTCCCAGGTCGCCTATGCGGCCCACGGCATTATTCTCCCGTCAGACGCCAGCACAGTCATGCAGCTGCCTGAGCCCATGCTGATCAAGCCGCCGGCCGACGACGAGGCCCTGGTCACCGCGTGGCGCCAGCTGAGGGACGTCGACCGCCCTCTGTGATTGGCGCTCGGGCTCGCCCGGTTTGCCGGGATGAGGCGTGACGAGATCGTGAACTGCCGGGGAAAATGGATCGTGACCCACGAGGGGGTGGTGTCGGTCGAGCTGCGTGACCGGCCGGAGGATCGATACCAGACTTCGACTGAGATGACCGAGCGACATTACCTGCGTTGAGGGGCTCACGATCGGCTCCAAGGCACCATCGATCGATGTCGAGCATTGGCTTACGCAGACGGAGCCGGTCACCACCCGGGATTCTCGCTCCCGAAGTGGCCTCGTTTAAGGGGGGCAGGTCAGTCATACCTGCGGCAGAGGCAACGATGATCAGAAGTGAGGGGGCAGAGCGGACTCGGGCTCGTGGTGTATCCGACAGACGCTACCCAGCGACCTCTTTCCCAGGCACCCACTTGCCTTCCTTCTCCCCCTTGGCAGGCTCCTTCCAGTAGAGCCTGCTGTATTTCATCTTCTTTTGGAGTTTCATCCAGTAGGCTGGTTCGTCCGCCTTGATGCTCTCCTTTATTTCGTTGCCGCTTTTGATGCGGACTTTCAGTA
>JALRGB010000143.1 GCA_023253575.1 Verrucomicrobiales bacterium | reverse complement strand
GATTCGCGGCGCGCCAGCGACGGGGGGTCGACGATAATCATGTCATAGCGCTCAGGTGATGGCCGGGCTAGCCAGGCGAAGGCATCGGCCTGCACGGAGTGGTGTGGACAGGCGGCCACGGCGGGGTCATCATCCCGGTTGAGGGCAAAATTCCGCCGGGCGCTGGCTAGGGCGTGTTCTGAGAGGTCGAGATCGGTGACTGATCGGGCCCTGCCTCGGGCGGCGTAGAGCGAGAAGCCGCCGGAGAAGCTGAAGGCATTCAGTACGTCGCGGCCGGCCGCCAGTGGTTCAATGCGAGCCCGGTTGTCCCGTTGATCCAGAAAAAACCCGGTTTTCTGGCCGTGACGAACACCGGCCTCGAAACACAAGCCGTTTTCGCGAAAGACCACCGTCTCGCGAGGCGGATCGTCGTCCGAGAATAAAAACCCTTCGGCCCGTTGGTAGGACTGGCGGGCCGTTTCCACTAGGTTGCGGCTCAGGCGGAGGACTAAGGCCGTCGCCCACGGTAGGGTCTCGCGGAGCAAGGTGACCACCTCGTCCAGCCGCGGCAGCCAGGCCGCCGTATAAAGTTTGAGCACGAGCGTGGAGGCATAACGATCGACTACCAGTCCGGGCCAGCCGTCGCTTTCGCCATTGATGAGGCGGAATCCATTGGTGCAGCCGCTGGTCGGGGCGGCGGCCTCGATCAATTCTTGGCGTCGGGCCAGCGTGGTGTCGAGGTGGTGGCGCCACCAGGCGGCATTGAGAGTGGCTGGCGGGCCGGTGTGGAGGATGCGCACGCGCAGCGGAGACTCCGGATCATACAAACCGAGGGCTAAAAACCCGTCGCGCCGGTCGTAGATGACGGCGATTTCTCCGGCCGTGCCCTCGCGGTTTTGTTCGCGTACGCTTTGATCAAAGACCCACGGATGGCCCTGGCGGACCGCGCTTTCGGCGGCGGGAGTGAGGCGCATTTTAAGGCGCGGCGGAGTGAGTTGGGGCATTCAGGAGATGGGGACGCGGACGACGCGGCGGCCGAGGCCGCAGATGATTTCGTAGGGAATAGTACCGGCGCGGGTCGCCAATTCGGTGGCGTCTGGGCCGTGGCCGCCCATGAGGGTGGCGGCCTCTCCGGGCTGGGTGGAGGCTGGGGCTTCGACCATGATTTGATCCATGGTGATGCGTCCGAGTACTGGGCACCGCTGGTTGCCGAGCTGGACCCATGCTCCCTGACCGGAGAGGTGGCGGGGGTAGCCATCGGCGTAGCCAACGGCGAGAGTGGCGACGCGGATTGGGTGTGGAGTGACGAAGGTGCGGCCGTAGCTGATGCCGTGACCGGCGGGCAGGGTGCGCACGCTGACGACGCGGGCGTACCATGTGACGACTGGCTGCAGCGGCTCCCGGGATTCTGGAATGGGTGATATACCGCAGAGCATCAATCCAGTGCGCACAAGTTCACGGTTATGACGGCGCAATTTCAGGGTGCCGGCGCTGTTGGCGATGTGATGGCGTGCTGGTTGGACACCGGCGGTGGCCAGCGCTTTGAGTAGAGCGTGGTAGCGGGTGATCTGGGCGGCGGTAAAGATTTCGTCTTCATCCGCGCTGGGTAAGTGTGATCCAATTGAATCAATGACTAGGCCAGGCAGGGAGGCGATGCGTAGGACGGTGGCTAGCGCCTCATTTTCCAGAATGCCGATGCGTCCCATGCCGGTGTCGATGACCACGTGGACAGCCACGGTGGTGCCGATGGCGGCGGCGATGGCGGCATAGTGGATGGCATCCTCCTCGGAGGCGACGGCGGGGATGATGGGGGACGCGGCCCCATGCTGGGTGGCGACCACGGCGGATTGTTCCGCTGGGGTGGCTGGACTGAGCAGGTAGACGGGGGCGGTGATCCCCAGCGAATGAAGCTCGCAGGCTTCGGTGAGGGTAGACACGGCAAAGGCGTCGATGCCGGCGGTGGCGAGCGCGGGAGCGATCCAGCGCGTTCCTAGCCCATAGGCATCCGCTTTGACGACGGCCATGACACCGCCATCCGGGCCCGCCAGACGGCGGGCCACGCCGGCGTTGTGGCGGAGTGCGGTCAGGTCGATTTCCACCCAGGTGCGGTGGGGAGCGGGGGTATGACTCATGGATGTTGTCGCTGTCACCACGGAGGGTCAGAGGTACACACAGATGGGGCGGGTGTGTTTTTTATCGATGGTTTGTTAAAGATTTTTTGGAGGAGGCGGCGATGGATGGGGTTACGGCGATTATCATCGATCCAAAAA
>JALRGB010000062.1 GCA_023253575.1 Verrucomicrobiales bacterium | reverse complement strand
ACTATCAGCGTGTTCTCGTCGGCCACGGCCGGCCTGCTGATCGGAGTGTTCTGCGGATGGCTCATGACCCGCATCGGGCTCAGTGAATTGCCGCTCTTCCAAGCCAGCGACGTCGAGGCCCAACGACAACGCCAGCAGGTTTTTCAAATCGCTGTTTATTGCACTTTCGGATTCCTTGGCATCACCCTCGCCCTGCGCTCCAACCGCGAAGAATTCGCCCTACTCATCCCTTACGTGCGCTTCCGGCAAGAAGGCGTCGAAGAACAACGCCTGCTCGTCGATACCAACATCCTGATCGATGGCCGCCTCCCAGGCATTTGCGAAACTGGGTTTCTCAAAGATTCGCTCGTCGTCCCGCGGTTCGTCCTCAACGAACTTCACCTCCTCGCTGATTCCCCGGATCTCATCAAACGCGAACGGGGCCGCCGCGGTCTGGAATGCTTGGAAAACCTCCGGGCTCGCCCGCTCGCCGAAATCAAGATCCAAGAAGACCCTCAGGCCGAAGAAGGTCCCGCCGACATGAAATTGGTCCGCCTCGCCCGCAGTCAGGGAGCCCGCCTCCTGACCAATGACGCCAACCTCGGCCGCATCGCCACCCTGCAAGGTGTCTCAGTCCTCAACCTCAACAGCTTGGCCAAAGCCATGCGCCCCGTGGTCACCCCCGGTGACGAAGTGGAACTCGCCCTCGTCAAAGAAGGCCGAGACCCCCACCAAGCCGTCGGCTATCTACCCGATGGCACCATGCTGGTCGTCAATCACGCCGCTCACCTCGTGGGACAAACCGTCACCGTCACCGTCAGTAGCTCGCTGCAAACAGCCGCCGGCCGGCTCGTCTTCGCCGAACTTAAACCCCATTCCCCCACCCTCACCAAAACCTGACCCACCCCCCACTCAAGTGTGGGTCCCGGCCTCATTTGACGTCAGAAGACAGTTTTAATTGTCGCAGAAAGGCTATTTCATTATCGCCAGATCCCTTTCTCCGGACGGCGCCCAGCCAGCAGGCGCGCAGAGGGTTGGGCCCGTGTACTGGCAGTGGCACGATCCATTTTATCCGGTATCGGATGTGATGAATGCTTCATCCACTCTCGATTGCTGGTCTCTTGATTCATGGTTCTCTGGTTTCAACCAGCCTGATTATGCCGTTTTTAAAGAAGACTTGATCAAGGATGTGACCTCGCTGCGGACCCGCGTGCCCGCGGCGCGAAACGACGCCGCCGCACTGGCAGGCGTCCTCCTTGAATGGGAATCACTTCAGGATCGACTCGGTCATCTTGGGGCCTATCTCGGATGCCTGTCCGCCGCCGACGCCACCGATGAGGCGGTGCAGGTCGAAGAAGCATGGTTTTCCACCTTGAATGCGGAGAGCTCGAAAATCCGGACTCTGGTCCAAGCGGCGCTGGCGCAGTTGGACGAGGCGACCTGGGCCCAGCTGCTGGAAGACGCGCGGCTGCGACAGGCGGAACATGCGGTGCGGCGGATGCGGGAAGCCGGCCGCAAACAAATGACCACCGAAATGGAGGCGCTGGCCGCCGACCTCAATGTCACCGGCCTCCATGCCTGGGGTCGGCTCTACGACACTCTCTCCGGCAGAATGACATTTCCCATGACGTTTCCGGACGGTCACACGGAATCCGTGCCGATGGCACGCCGGCGGGCACTCATGTCGGAACCAGACCGCCGCCTGCGCGAAGCCGCATTTCATGCTGGGCAAAAACCTTGGCAAGATCAAGCCGTCACCCTCGCCGCCAGCTTGAACGGAATCGCCGGTACCCGACTCGGGCTCGATCCCCGACGCGGGCGGTCACACTTTTTAGATGAGCCATTGTTCGACGGAGCCCTGACCCGCGCCTCGCTGGAGGCCATGATGGAGGCGATTCACACCCACATTGAGCTGCCACGCCGCGCCCTGCGTCACGCCGAAGTTGTAGGTCCGCGGCAGCGTGACGTTGAAGAAAATCTGCGCTCCAGACTGGGATCCCACCGTGAGCACGTCGGCGCGCGTAAGCGAACTTGGCAGGAACGCGACGAGGAACCACACGAGCGGGCGGCGGATCGTGCTGCGGAGCATCGAAGATCAGTGGCGAGGTGGGGGGCCGTCCATCCCTGGGCGGCCGGTCCGCCGGCCCGGTGGGCCGACGGTAACCACGAGTTGGTAGGGCCCAGGGCGT
>JALRGB010000038.1 GCA_023253575.1 Verrucomicrobiales bacterium | reverse complement strand
TGATCTCGAACAACTCGCAGCCCAGGTCGCCGCGGAAGCGCGCTGAAGTGACCCGCGGCCGCGCCGCCGCTGACGCCCCATGTGGCAATGGCCTCATCGAGAAATACGGTGCGCTTTGGTTTTGCCGGTTGCAGGACATCTCAGGCCGGTGGATGGAACAGCATCAACTCATCGCCGCATATGCCCAAAGTTAAAACTGGTCTCGATCTCTTAGTAGCCCAAGATTTTGCTCCTTTGCATGGAAAGCGCGTCGGTTTGGTGACTCATCCGGCTGCTGTGGACAGCCAGTGGCGCCATGCCATTGAATTGTTTGCTGGCAGCGGCAAGTTTACGCTGTCGGCGATTTTCGGGCCGGAGCATGGGCTGCTGGGTCAGGCTCAGGATTTGATTTCGGTGGGCAGCGGGGAATCCAAAAAGCATGACCATCTGCATGTGTACAGTCTTTACGGTGAGCAAGAGGCGAGCCTGCATCCGACCGCGGATCAGCTCAAAGACTTGGATGTGTTGGTGATTGATATGCAGGATATTGGTAGTCGGTACTACACCTTTCAAGCGACCATGCGTTATTGCCTGCAGGCGGCGCTGCCACGGGCTATTCGGGTGATTATTTTGGATCGACCCAATCCTCTCGGCGGTCTAGCGGTCGAAGGTCCGGCGTTGCGCAAGGGATATGAGAGTTTTGTGGGCTGCCATGATCTCGCGATTCGCCATGGATTGACCATGGGGGAGCTGGCGATGCTTTATCAGGATGAACTGAACTTGAACGATGGCGACCTGCAGGTGATGGCCTGCGAGGGATGGAAACGCCGCGATTATTTTGACGCCACCGGCCTGCCGTGGGTGCTTCCCTCTCCGAACATGCCCACGCTGGACACGGCGATTGTCTACCCTGGCCAATGCCTCATCGAGGGCACCAACCTCAGCGAAGGACGTGGGACCACCCGTCCATTTGAAATTTCTGGCGCCCCGTGGCTGGATGCCTCGAAGCTGGCCGCGCGGCTGAATGCGGAGAAACATCCAGGGGCGGTTTTCCGACCGGTGTGGTTCCGTCCCACCTTTCAAAAACACGCCGGTGTGGACTGTGGTGGAGTGCAAATACATGTGATCGACCGCGAGGGGTACCAGCCCGTGCGGACCAGTCTGGCCCTGCTCGCAGCCATGAGGGAAATGTCGGGTGCGCATTTTAAA
Source organism: Verrucomicrobiales bacterium (assembly GCA_023253575.1). Classification (GTDB taxonomy): domain Bacteria; phylum Verrucomicrobiota; class Verrucomicrobiia; order Verrucomicrobiales; family V1-33; genus CAJBME01. The sequence goes on along the minus strand of JALRGB010000038.1, from coordinate 4,470 downwards.
TGGCGGACCGAGATTTACGAATTCGTCAAAGATCCCATCGCCATTGATCTGCTTTTCGGCAGCGACCGCGAACGCACCCATTTGGAGGCCAACAAAATGTGGGTCGATTTGCCTGCCCAATGGGAACCGGAGGAAGAAGCCTTCACGCATCGACGGCATACTTCATTTCTCTACGACTAACGTTGACCTCAGTTTTAAAAGGGACCGAGACAATGCTCGGGGAGTTTGTCTGTGTGGCGATAGCGAGGCACACCCGCATGCCGGGTGGTGTGGGAGGGGGGCGGTCCCGTCACCTCGATCTGATTCTCCTTCTGTGTTTTGGAGGCAGCTCGTCACCCGGATCTGGGTCGGAATCAGGTACCCGGGCGAGAAGGCGGTCAAAATCCTTGAGGTTGGCTCGTTCGGCTCGATGCCGAATCTTGGTCAGGCAGGAATGGCCTCCAAGCGAAAAACACTTGCTGTTGATCGGCCAACTGGCAAAGGCCGTCCACAATCCCGCGGTGTTCATCAGCCGTGAAACCAGGAACGAGGCCAGTCCGCAGAATGACCGACTCATACTCAAGAACGAGGGCGACAGACACGGCAATACGGATATCCCCGGCGCGGACCGCTCGGAGGATCTGAAAGCTGGCTCCCCGATTGGATCGGAGTCCCGCAACAAGGACTGACGTGTCGAGAACGGCACACACCTGCGGTATTATGGACGATACCACTTAGGTCACAGGGACTTTTCTGGAGAACGAAGTAGCTGAGTGACGGCCTCTGGGTGGGAAGAGGTCGTCCGGGAGGTGATAGGTGAGATGGGAGCGGGGGAGTTCGACCAACCGAGGGTCAGAGGCCGTTCACTCCAGCGACTGGTTATGCGACGGTTGACTACATTTCGGTGTCAACTTGCCGGTTGATAAGCCTCCAGTGGGCGCGACTGCATTCTGTCTGCGGTTTCATAATGGAGAATGTGATGTATAATATGTGGGTTTTTGATGGGTGAATGCTTTCGATTTTGAACTGATCGGAATCTAACTTGAGATTCGTTTTAATGTCAGCTCGCGCGAGCTGAGCGCAAGTGATGGTGGCTGCGAGTAGCAGGCATCCGCAGGCTATACTGGCGGCAATGATGTGCAGTCGCATAACAGTGAAATTGAGCCTCGGTGTGGATTAATAGTTATGTCACACAGAGGGGAATGCGGAGCAAATCCCTTCCTTCGGGGCGGACTTCGTCCATGGGCGGTGCTTCTTGGGGAGGCGACGATCGGGGGGGATTACGATTTTTCGACGGGGCTTCGGACCATGTTGCCCCATTCGGTCCATGAACCGTCGTAATTCCGGACGTTTTCGTAACCGAGGAGGTATTTCAGGACGAACCAGGTATGACTGGAGCGTTCGCCGATTCGGCAGTAGGCGACGATGGTGTCGTCTGGTTTAAGGCCGAGGTTTTCGGTATAAATGTGGCGCAGGGAGGCGGCGTCTTTGAAGGTGCCATCGGGGTTAGCGGCGGTGGCCCAGGGGACTGATTTGGCACCAGGGATGTGACCGCCGCGCAGCACGCCTTCTTGGGGGTATTCTGGCATGTGGGTGGTTTCACCGGAGAATTCCTTCGGGCTGCGCACGTCCACGAGGGGGAGGCCGGCGTGCATGTGGGCGAGCGTGTCGGCGTAGAAGGCGCGGATTTTCGCGTCCTGACGTTCTGGCGGCACGGGGTACGTGGTGGGGGCGGGATGGGGGACATCGCGGGTTAGCGGATGGCCATCGGCGATCCATTTGGCGCGGCCGCCGTTCAACATCTTGGCGTTCTTGTGGCCGAAGAGCTGGAAAACCCAAAATGCGTAACACGCCCACCAGTTTGATTTGTCGCCATAGAAGACGACCGTCGTTTCCGGAGTGATCCCATGTTTGGCGCACAGTGCGGCAAAGTGTTCAGGGTCAATGTAGTCGCGAATCAGCTGATCATTCAGGTCTGCCCGCCAATCGATGTGAACGGCACCTGGTATGTGACCGGTATCGTAAAGCAGGATGTCCTCGTTGCTCTCGATGATCCTCAGGGTGGGGTCATTGAGATGCTGAGCGAGCCAGGAGGTGCTGACGAGGGCCTCGGGATGGGCGTACGCGGCGGGTGTGTCTTCCATGCACTAATCAGCACCGGATTCGCCTGCCACGCAAGGGCCACGCTGCATTTGGCCGGACTGGGGTAATTTCGGGTGGGCGGTCACATAGCTGGGGGGGCGAGTCGGAGTGGGCGTGGACCGGGCGTCGTCCCGCGATGGGCCGGGCGGCGTCTGTTTCCTGCAATGGCCGGTTGAATGGGGCGACAATGACGCGTTATCATGACGAGGGGGGCGGTGTCGGCGTGGCCGGCCCGCCCTTTCACCGCGGCTGTATCCGCGGCCGCTCATGCGTCATCGTCTCCTCATCATTTTTTTGTGCAGCGCGATACTGTCTGTTTTCGGGCGGGCCGAGACAACTGCGCCTGCGCCGCCTTCAGGGGCGAAACCTGCCGCCAAAGGGAAAGCGAAAGCGACGCCAGCGGCCGCGGGCAAAAAACCGGCGACTGAAAAGAAACCGGCGACTGCCGGGGCCGGGGCCGGGGCCGGGGCACCGGAAAAATCGACTACTGGGCCGGCGCCGACTCGGGCCAAGCCTGGGTGGAATGTGATTGATTACCGTGGGCAGGCGTATCTTGACCTTGCGGAAGTCGCCAAATTTTTCGAATTTCCCACGTATACCCGCGAGGGAAAGTCCGTGACGCTGGAAAAATCGAAGCGGCTTGATGGGAGGGAATTTCCTATCCGGTGCCACGGGCAGGCTGGTTCCAAGCTGGTATCGATCAATGCTTTGAAGTTTTACTTGAGTTACCCCTTGGTGGCGTGGCGTGATGGACGGGTCATTATTTCCTCCTTTGATTTGATTCATGTGATTGATCCGATTTTGCGTCCGGACCAGCAGCGCGAGCCGTCGCAGTTAAAAGTGGTGGTGTTGGATGCGGCGCGAGGAGGAAGTGAGACCGGCCAGAAGTCGCGGTTCGGGGTGGAAAAAGACGTGACTCTGGCCGTGGCGAGGCTGGCGAAAACTGAATTAGAAAATGCTGGTTACAAAGTGGTTATGACGCGATCGGACGATTCAGCGCTCGATGTGCCATCGCGGATCAAGCGGGCGGGCGAGGTCGAAGAGGAATCGATTTTGGTCAGTCTTCACTGTGGATTTGGCGGTGAGAAAGAACGCGGGGTGGAAATGTTCACGTTAGCCCCGAGCGGGACGCCTACGACAGCTGGGGATGAGGGAAGTACGCCTGACTCGAAGTTTTACCCTGGTAACATCAATGACCGGGAATCGATGGCGTTGGCGACGGCTTTGCAGGGGGCGTTGGTGGCGGGTGCGGACACGGAGGATCTGGGGATTCGGCGGGCGCGTTTTCAGGAGTTGAAGGGAGTGAATATGCCGGCGGTGGTGTGCAATCTTGGGCGGCTGGGCCATCCGGTTGAAGGCAAGAAGCTGGGGAGCGACCCGGACTATCACCGTCAACTGGCCCGGGCGTTGGCGGTGGGGGTCGAGCGGTATGCTCGGGTCATGGCTGCCGGCAGTCCGCCGCGGGCGAGGGCCCTTCAATTTGCCAAGGTGGAAAGCGGGCCGGTGGTCCGTCAGGACGATGGCGGCGAGACGGTACACGTGAAGGCGGCCATTGCTCGGGCTGGGGTCGACGGAGAAATTGACCCGTCGAAAGTCACCCTGCAGATATATTTCCTCGATTTTGTCAATGGCGAGGAAATCGATTTGAGTTCATGTGACACGCCGACGGTGACGTGGTTATCGGCATTGCCTGACTGGAAGGAGGCGGCGTATGAGGAAGTAGATTTCACGTATTTACAGCCGGGATTTGATGCTGAGCTGGTCAAGCAGCTCGGTCGCCGCACGTATTGTGGTTTTGTTTTACGGCTCGTTTACGATGGTGAATTGATGGATGAATATGCTGAGCCGGCGAATTTGCGACGCGGGTTAGGCACATTCACGACGGTATTACCGCGTCGCAAGTAGCGGTCAGCGGGGAGTGGCGCGATCGGGCATCTGCGGTAATTTGGGCCTCATGAATTCCGTCAATTTGCGGCAAGTGCCGTCGGTCGAAAAACTGGTGCAAGCGGTGGCGGGCGCGGTCGGGCTGCCGCGACGAGTGGTGGCGGGGGTGGCTCGGGCCGAGGCGGCTCGCATTCGCGAGCAGGTGGCGGCGGGTGGGGAGGGGGTGACGTTTGCGGAGGGAGTGAGCCGGGTCCGTGACGAGTTGCAGCGGCTGGAGCGGACGGCGCTGCGACCGGTTATCAATGGCACGGGGGTGGTGTTGCATACGAATCTTGGCCGGGCTCCACTGGGGCCGGTTGTGGCGGCGCGGGTGGGGGCGATTGCTGCGGGGTACAGCTCGTTGGAGATTGATTTAGAAACCGGGAATCGCGGGCGCCGCGCTCCCTTGGTGGATCATTTACTGGC
>JALRGB010000028.1 GCA_023253575.1 Verrucomicrobiales bacterium | reverse complement strand
AACCGTGGCCGCAATCTCCCGAGTCGTCACATCATTAAAGGGCAATGCAATATAAAAGGGATTCTGCTTCGGAGCAAATGCCTTGGGACCGAAATCCCAGGTGCGCGACGACGGATCAGGATCATCAAACCCGCCATAACTTTCCTCCCAGGCCGGATCCCACGAACTTTTTGTATTGCAGGCAGCCGTCACACCGGTCGACGGCTCCCCTATCCAAAAGACAGTGGTCACGATATTCGTTTTCCACGGAAACTGAGTCAGCCCAGTCCGGGGCCGGGTCGGCGCAAAGACGGCAGGCAATTGCGCCCGAGCGGCGGCCGCCGGATTTTGGCGAATAAGCAGCTCGGCATTGAGCCGTGAGGCAGCGGGAGTGACCGCCGCCGGCCCCGACTTCTGGCTCGGGGTCGGACTTTTTTTGGTGCGGCTGGGGGCGGCCACTTTCGGTTTGGTCGGCACCACCGTGTTCGCTCGGACCGACACCGCCGCCGGCCCAGCCACCGTCGCCAACGCCAGTGCCAGCACCAAGCACATCCTTCCGTGGAGGAAGAGAAATGGGAAATAGCGAACAGTCATCACAACACTCACAGATAAAATAAACCGATAGCCGCCAAAACGCCGACCCCAGTCACTCTCCTGTACGCTAACCTACCGGTTAGACCAGACGTGCAAGCAGGTTTTACCGCCCGCAGCCCAGCCGCCCAACCGCCCCAGCGCCCGCCGCCACCCATCAGGCTTTGAGCCGAGACTCGAGCAGCATGATCACACTGCGGATTTTAGGATCCTCGGCGGTGCGCGCCGTGATCAGTTTGCAAGCGTGCATCACCGTGCCGTGATCCCGCCCGCCAAAGGCCGCGCCAATCTCGGAATAGGACGCCCGCGTCAGGTCCCGGGCCAGCGCCATCGCCACCTGCCGAGGAAAGGCAATGCACGCCGGTCGGCGCTTGCTCGTCATGTCAGCCAATCGCACATCATAATGCTCGGCCACCACCCGCTGAATCTTGTCAATCGTCACCTGATTGCGCGCATCCTCCTGCAACAAATCACGCAACAATTCCTCCACCCGCGGCTGGGTCAGCTTCTCGCGCGAAAGCGAAACAAAACTCGCCAGCCGCATCAATGACCCCTCGAGCCGCCGCACATTGTTGCTGATACGCTCGGCCAAAAATCGCACCACATCGTCCGGAAGCGTGACCTGCAATTGCGCCATCTTCTTGCGCAAAATCGCCGTGCGCGTCTCCACATCCGGCACCTGCATCTCCGCCGCAATACCCCACTCAAATCGCGACACCAGCCGCGCCTCCAGCTTCTGCATCTCGCTCGGCGGCCGGTCACTCGTCATCACAATCTGCCGGTGACCGTCAAATAACGCGTTGAACGTATGGAAAAATTCATCCTGCGACCGCTCCTTGCCCGCAAAAAATTGCACGTCGTCAATCAAAAGCACATCCGCCTGACGATACCGCCGACGAAACTTCGGCAACGTGCCCTGCTGAATCGCATCAATAAATTCATTGGTGAATTGCTCACTCGAAATGTAAATCACCCGCGCCTTCTTCCGGTGCGCCACTATATGATGCCCAATCGCCTGCATCAAATGCGTCTTGCCCAGCCCTACGCCGCCGTGAATAAATAAAGGATTGTAAATGCGCGCCGGATTCTCAGCCACCGCCAAGGCCGCCGCATGCGCAAATTGATTGCTGCTCCCAACAACAAAGTTCTCGAATACATACCGAGCATTAAAACCACCCGTGCCCTCACCCAGAGTACCCGCGGAACTCGCTGAACCCACGGAACCAGCCGTACCCGCCGCCCGCGACCCCGCCGAAACCGCGGCCCCGCGGCCCGCCTCCGACACCCCACCACCACTCCCCCGGACGTCAAAAAGATCGCCCCCCACACCGCCACCCGCCATCTCCGGCACCCGGGAAATTAACGGCGCCGTCATCTCCACCCGAAATTTGACCGCCCGACGGTCCCCCAAGGTGAGAATAATCGCATCCTGCAGCAACGTCGCATAATTCGACTCAATCCATAGTTGCTGAATGCTGTTCGGAACAGCCAGTGTCAATGTGTCTTCGCCCGTCTCCACCAGACGCGCCGGCGCAAACCACCTCTGGAACGCATCCGGACTGATGCCTCTCCTGACGTTTTCACAAATTTTGTCCCACAGACCATCAAGCGCTTGCATCATTTTCAGTTGTTCCCCGGCAACTAGAATAAGTTGATATTGAAAGAATTATGAGCAGAAGATCGTCCTCCCCACCGATGCTCCGCTCGCAACATCGACAGAATCACCCGGCACAATGAGCGGGCATGTCGACGCTAAGCGCCGGTCAAATTAACGACAAGGCAATTTGCCTGAATTATAAAAATTCCTCGCGGCTTGGACCACATTTGCCACACCTCCCCGCTAATTATTTTATAAAATTGGAACGACTACACTGATTGCCTACCAGCGAGG
>JALRGB010000017.1 GCA_023253575.1 Verrucomicrobiales bacterium | reverse complement strand
GGACTGACGAGCAATGGCGCGAGTACGCGGAATCTCCGCAGTTGCGGACATTTGCTGCCACGTATGACGGTTCGCCGGCTGGGTATTACGAGTTGCACCGCACTGGCGAGCCGGACGAAGTGGAAGTGATGTATTTTGGGTTATTGCCGGCCTTTATCGGGCGCGGGTGGGGTGGGGTTCTCCTCACTCGTGCGTTGGAAGCCGCATGGGAGATGCGGCCCAGCCGCGTCTGGCTGCATACGTGCACGTTGGATCATCCGATGGCGATCAGAAACTATCTGGCGCGCGGACTGACACTGTATAAAGTCGATTAATTCAAATCTTATGACCTGGCTCTCTACTTCCACACTTTTTCTCACGCTGGCGCTGGCGGGCGGTTCGGCCGCTTGGGCGGTCGGTCCTTATGACGGCTGGCGCCATGGGGCATCGGTTTTTTTGGTGACGACGGCGGACGGGGCGGGGTTGCCGGCTGGCGAGGTCGTACATGATTTTCCGGTGTTGATCCGGCTGCGGGCGGACTCGTTTGATTTTTCGCAAGCGCGACCGGGTGGCGAGGATCTGCGGTTTGCCACGATGGATGGGAGTCCATTGGCGTATCAGATTGAAGAGTGGTCACCGGACCGGGGTGAAGCCAGCGTCTGGGTGCGGGTGCCGGTGATTAAGGGGGATGCGACGCAGGAAATCCGAGTGTTTTGGGGGCGTGATGAAGTGGCGGGCGAGTCCTCGGGTCGGGCGGTTTTTAATGAATCGAATGGCTACTTGAGTGTCTGGCATTTGGGGGCTGGGGTGGAGGATGAAGTGGGCACGGTGGCCAGTACGGATGCGGGCACGACGGCGGTGGCGGGAGTGATTGGGGCGGCGCGTCATCTGGCGGGCGGGAAGGGGGTATTTGGTGGTGAGGCGATTGCTGGGTATCCGGTGGGGGCGGGGTCGCACAGTTCGGAGGCGTGGTTCCGGCCGGAGACGCCCAACGTCACGGTGATGGCGTGGGGTAATGAGGAAGCGCAGGGCAAAGTGGTCATGAATTTCCGCAGTCCTCCGCATGTGGCGATGGAGTGTTATTTTTCCGGAGCGGACGTCATGGGGCGGAGTCGAGTGCCCGTGGGCGACTGGATCCATGTCATGCACACGTATGAGCAGGGGAATTCCCGTTTGTATGTCAACGGAGTGTTGGATGGTGTGAGTGAAGGTTCATCGGCGCCGCTGAAAATTCGCGAGCCGGCACGCCTGTGGCTGGGCGGGTGGTACCACAATTACACGTTTGTCGGCGATCTGGATGAAGTGCGTGTATCCAAAGTCGTGCGGTCTGCGGCTTGGGTGCGGTTGCAGTATGAAAATCAAAAGCCTTTGGGATCACTGACTGGACCGCTGGTCCGGCCGGGATCTGAATTCTCAGTGTCGCCAGCGGAGGCGGTGCTCAAGGAAGGCGAGAAAGCGTCGTTCGTGGCCACGGCGGTGGGGGCGCGGAAAATTTCTTGGGTCTTGCGTCGCGACGGAAAGGAGACGGTGGTCGCTGTCAATTCTTTGAAACACGCTTATGACGCGGGACGCGTGACGTCTGATGAATCGGGAGTGCTAGAAGTGCGAGCGCTTTATCCTGAGGGAATGAGGGTGTTGTCGATTCCTTTGACGATTCGCGAGGCTATTTCTGAGCCGGTCTTTACGCTGAGCGCGCCGGCGAAGTGGGATGGACGCACGCCGCTTCCTTTGCAACCGGTCATGGGTGAGCCGGGAGGTGAGCCATCGTCGCCGCGCGGGGGAGCCATGGAGTTCAAGTGGCAGGTGTCTGGTCCTGCGGTCATCAAGAAGGCGGAGGGAGAACGATTGACGTTGATCCGGTCCATGGGCAGCGGCGTGGTGACTGTGACGTTGGCGGCGAGCAACGGCGGCTCGCCCACTACCCGCTCGGTCGCCATCAAAATCACGGAGCCGGCGCGCGATCCATGGGTGGTTCCCGTGCCGGGAGCGGATGAACGACCGGTCGATGGTCAGTTTTATGCCCGCGATGACCGCGGTCACGGCACTCTGGTGTGGAACGGGTCGCTGGCCGACCCAGGCCGGACGGTTTTTCTCAAGGTCTTTGCCGGTGAGACGCTTGTGGTCGAGCAGGAACGCGAAGTTGCAGCGGATCGTAAATTTGCTTTTTCCGTGCCCATTAAGGCTGGACTGGTCGCGTATCGGGCGGAATGGGGGGTGGATGGTCGTCTGTTGGAGACAGTGAATGATTTGGTTTGCGGAGATGCTTTTATCATCAATGGCCAGTCGAATGCGGTGTCTACCGACTGGGGTGATGCGCCCGCTCCGGCGCCTCATCGATGGGTGCGGACGTTTGGAGCGACTACCGGCAATCCTGAATCGGCCCGTGGGAGGGCGTGGGCGCAAGCGGTGGCCCGCGGTCCGGATGGACTGGCGGAGATTGGTTACTGGGGAATGGAGTTGGGCCGGAGGCTAGTTGATTCCCAAATGGTTCCGGTGTGCATTTTGAATGGTGCGGTGGGGGGGACGCGCATTGATCAGCATCAGCGGTCAGAGAGTGATCCGACTGATGTGACCAGTATTTATGGACGTCTGCTGTGGCGTGTGCGCGCGGCTGGACTGACGCATGGTATTCGCGGGCTTTTGTGGCATCAGGGGGAAAATGATCAAGGGGCGGATGGTCCGAGTGGGGGCTTTGGCTGGGAGACGTACCGGGAGTATTTTCATGCTCTGGCGGGATCATGGAAACAGGATTTTCCCAATCTGCAGCATGTGCACATGTTTCAAATCTGGCCCAAAGCGTGCAGCATGGGGGTAGAGGGATCGGACAATCGGTTGCGCGAAGTGCAGCGTTTGCTTCCGAAGGATTTTTCCATGGTGAGCATTATGTCGACCCTTGGGATTGTGCCACCGGGGGGGTGTCATTATCCGGCGGCCGGGTATGCGGAAATCGCGCGTCTGGTGGCGCCGCTGGTTGAGCGCGACCATTATGGGGTTGATTTCTCTGGCAGCATCACGCCGCCGAACTTGCTTCGTGCGACGTTTGCTGATGCGGCGCGGACGTCGCTGGTGCTGGAGTTTGACCAACCGGTGGTGTGGGATGAGGCGTTGAGCGGTCAGTTCCAGTTCAGCGGTCGGCCGGATGCCATCGCCAGCGGTGAGGTCCGCGGGGATTCGTTAATTCTCAAACTCCGTGATCCAGCTCCCGCGGGGGCGGTCACGATCAGTTATCTTGACAGTGCGTCGTGGAGTCAGGAGACGCTGTTGCTTGGGGTCAACGGGCTGGCGGCGCTGACGTTTTGCGAGGTGGCGGTCACGGAGTGACCTGGCCGCTTGTTTTCTGATGGGCGGGGCGACGGTGATGGGTGTACAATCCCATCATGCATCGACTTCTGTTCCTGGTACTGGTGAGTCTGTCCACGCTGGCTGGCGCCGCGCTGGCGATTCCACCGGCCTTGCAGC
>JALRGB010000791.1 GCA_023253575.1 Verrucomicrobiales bacterium | reverse complement strand
CCGGTGATGACGATATCATCGAAGCGGGCGGTGTCATCGAACGATCCGAAGCCGACCTGGCCTGGTCCGAAGGTGGTGTCTTTGGCTTCCATGATGGCGGTGTGCATGTCATCGAAATAGACGCGGATCATGCCGTCGGCGGCAGTGCGGGTGACGCGCAGGGTGTGCCAGACGTTTTCCTTCCATGGAATGCCGGTGGTTTCGAGGGTAGAAATTTTCGTACGTGGGGCGTCATTGACGATGAAGACCTGACCGGCGTGGTCATCGGCTTTTTCGCCGAAGTGGACGTAATAGAAGTGGGCGGGGTCTTGGTATCCGAAGATGACGACGGTGTCGCGGTGGCCGTAGGCTTTGGTAGTTGTTTGCACGGAGGCAGTGATCGACACGTCACCGAATGACTGGTTTTGAAGGAGGACAAAGTTGAATGGACTGCGGTGAGGTGGGGAGGTGCGGGCCGATTTGTCAAAGAGGTCGAGCACGCGGCCACCGTGATCCTCGCTCAGTTTCCAATTTTCTGGGGCTGTCGGCTGCCAGCGCGTGAATCCCTGTTCAAAATCATCGGTGATGGTGATGGTGGCGGGAGCGGGAGAGGCGGGAGCGGCGGCGGGATTTTCGGCGGCCACTGGGCGGGGCGCGGTGGCGGCACTGATGAGAATGCTGGCGGCGGCAGAGAGGCGGGGTGATTTCATGGGGTTGGTGAGAGCATGACAAAGCGAGACTCTTGAACCGTCAATAGAGAAAGCGCGGCCGGGTCCACTCTGCGGGGATCGACTCTCGAGTTTGCGGCGTTGAGGGGCTGGGCGGCCCGGGTGGGCTTTTGGTTTTCGGGCTGATCTCTGGCAGACGCAAACGAATGCGAGTGTGGATTTGACGGGCCCCGACTTTCCGTCTAAGGACGGGTTCGCCGAGCTGGGCGAAAGGATGAGCGATTTTCTAACCCACGAGTGTGGTATTGCCCTAGTGCGTCTCTTGAGGCCGCCGGAGTATTACCGCGAAAAATATGGAACAGCACTCTGGGGGTTTCAGAAGTTGTTCCTGTTAATGGAGAAGCAGCACAACCGAGGCCAAGACGGCATCGGCATTGGCTGCGCCAAGCTGCATATGCCGCTCGGTCAGCCGTACATGTTTCGGGCTCGTTCAGGCGGCGTCGACTCGTTGGGCTCGCTGTTCCGGTCCCAGCTGGCAGAATTCGAGCGACTTGTTGACCGCGGCCAGCTGCAGCGCAATGATGGTGAGAGCGTTAAGCGACACTTTGATTTTGGCGGAGAGTGTCTAATGGGGCATTTGCGTTACGGGACCAGTGGCGAGTTTAGTACGGCCTCGCTTCATCCTTATTTACGGCGTAGCAACTGGCCGACCAAGTCGCTCATGGTCTTGGGCAACTTTAACATGACCAATACGGGCGAGCTGAATCAGATGCTTGTCGAGCGTGGTCAGCACCCGGTTTTTGGCACTGACACGCAGACGGTGCTGGAGGAAATCGGGTATCATTTGGATGAATTGCACACGGATATTTACCGGATGGAGCGTGACCGCGGGGTGCCGGGTGAGCGCATTCCTGCGGTCATCAGCGAGCGTCTGGATGTGGGCGAGGTTATCCGGCGGTCGGCCGAGCGTTGGGACGGCGGTTACGCGATTGCTGGGATGATTGGCAACGGCGATTGTTTTGTCATGCGCGATCCGCACGGCATTCGGCCGTGTTCTTATTTCATTAATGATGAAGTGATTGCGTTTGCCAGTGAGCGGGTCCCGCTCATGACGGTTTTTGATGCGGCGCGCGAAGACGTGCATGAGCTGGAGCCAGGTACCGTGGTTTTTGTCAAAAGTGACGGCCGCATGCATTGTGACCGGTTTTCTCCGCAGGTTGAGCCGCGGCCGTGTTCGTTTGAGCGAATTTATTTCTCACGCGGCAACGACCCGGATATTTATCAGGATCGCAAGCGGTTGGGGGCGGCTCTCGTCCCGCAGATTGCCGAGTCAATTGGTGTGGATTTTGACCGCGCTGTTTTTTCGTTTATCCCGAATACAGCGGAAGTGGCGTATTACGGGATGATGGATGAATTGCGTCGTCATCGTCGGCGACAAGTGCGCGACGAGATTCTGGTGGCTAGCCGGAACGGGACGCTTGATGAAGCGACCCTCGATGATTTGATCATGCGGAACTGGCCGCGCGGAGAAAAAATCGCTCACAAAGACATCAAACTCCGTACCTTCATCTCCCAGGAATCACAGCGGACCGCTCTTGCCAGTCACGTTTACGACATCACCTACGGCGAGGTCGGTCCCGAAGACGTCCTCGTGTGCCTCGACGACTCCATCGTCCGCGGCACCACCCTGAAACAATCGATTCTCAAAATCCTCGCCCGGACCAACCCGCGCAGCATTATCATCGCTAGTACCGCCCCCCAGATCCGCTATCCGGATTGCTATGGGATCGATATGGCGGAAATCGGCAAATTTATTGCGTTCGAAGCTGCCATCACGCTGTTGCGCGAAAGGGGCCATCAGACATTGATCGACCAAGTCTATCGCGAGTGTCTGATCGAAATTCAAAAACCGGCACCGCAGCAAGTCAACCGGGTCAAGAGCATTTATTCGATGTTCAGCGAGGAAGACATCAGCTTGAAAATCAGCCAGTTTGTCTATCCTAATGGCTCGACCCTCGGTGGCGGAGCATATATTCCATCACCTTGGCGCGGCGAGGTTAAAGTCATCTTTCAATCGGTGACCAACCTGCACGAGGCCCTTGGTCCAGAGGCTGGTGACTGGTATTTCACCGGCGATTACCCGACTCCTGGTGGCACGGCTATTTGCAACCGGGCCTTTATTCATTTTTACGAGAAGAAGACTGGTCGTCCCTACGATTTACCCGGACTTTGAGCTAGACGGCTCCCGGGGCCATGTGGCTCATGTGGCTCATGTGGCTCATGTGGGCCACCGCGGGTTGGTCGGCCATTCATTTTGGCCTGGGGAGGGAGCAGGGCGAAAGCCGGGGGGATGGGACCGCCGGCGTGGAACTGGCGGGCGCTCGCCGTTATTCTTTGAGCGCGTGTGCTTCGGGTTTAACGCCTTTGATGAACTTGTTGAACCCGAACTCGGTTGGTTTGAATTCTCCGACTGGGGTGACATCGGCTTGAGCGGGCACATTCAATCCGGTCATTTTGTAGACGGCATTGACGAGCAGGCGCCGGAGCCCGGCACTTTCCAAATCGGTAGCGGCACCGAGGGTGGTGTTGAAGATTTGGTTGGTTTTGCCTGATTCATTTTTGAATTCACGGGTCCAAGCGACCGGCATCATCGGGTTGTTTTTCGGGCCTTTGACGGGTGGGTCGGTTGGTTTCATGCCGGCGATGACCTGACCGAGGAGAAGGACGGTGGCATCGGACGGAAGGTTTTTGATGCCATAGACGTCGGTCGGGCCCCAGACGTCGGTCACGCCTTGCAGCAGCGGATTTTTCTCCGCTCCGGGAGCGATCAGACCGCGGGTCGATTCAGAGCCGTGATCACCATGGTGGCTGATCCATGTTTCGCCGAGAACGTGTTGGCCGAAGCCGCCGGTCCATGGGGCTGGGGCCTGCCAGTCCCACTTGGCGAACGGGCTGTCGGCTTCTTTGATGTTGAAGGCATGGGTGGACGTGCGCAGACCGATGACGGGTTTGCCAGCGGCAAAATAATCGGCAAAGTGCTTCAAGTCAGCGGCGGCCGGATTCCGGAAACGCCAGAGCATAACCACACAGTCTGCATCCTTGAGGGCTTCCATGCCGGGAAGATTGGTTTGATTGTTGGGGTCAATCTCTCCGGTTTTGGGATCAATGGGGAAAACCACCGTGGCTTTGAAGCCGTGGCGTTGTGAGAGCAGCTTGCCCAGCATGGGCAGACCTTCTTCTGAACGATATTCTTCGTCACCGGCGAGGAGAACGACGTGTTTGCCCTGACCGGGGCCGTCCTTCGGCATGTAGACGACTTGGGCGGTGGCTGCGAGAGGCAGGCCCAACATAACAACGGCAGCAAGAGAAAGCAGGCGGGGGATGTACATGGTCGCACAGTATGACTCGTCCCGGCCGTCTGCCAAGCAGAAGAGAAGGGGAACCGCGCGGTCCGCGCGGCTGGTGGAGGTGAGTGCGCCGACTGGGGGTGCGCTTCCGGTGGCCAGCGGGCTGGATTAATGGATGCCGGGGATGAGGCGTCGGATGAAGGGAGAGAGGGCGAGTAGGATGAGGCCGCCGCTGCCTGCGATGATGGCCACGTGCATGAACTGGGCGGGCATGCCCGCGGCATTTTCGCTGCTCATGCCACTGGCGAGCAGTCCGGCCAGCAGGTTGCCGAGGGAGGTGGCGAGAAACCAGATGCCCATCGTTTGGCTGGCCAGTCGGGTGGGGGCCAGCTTGGTGACAGCGCTCAGTCCGACCGGGCTGAGGAACAATTCACCGATGGTGTGCAGCAGGTAGGTGGTGCACAGCCAGAGGCCGGTGACCCGGCCGGCGGAGAGGGCGGAGCGGGCCGCAAAGTGCATGACGACAAACCCGGCAGCGAGCAAGAGCAGGCCAGCGGCAAATTTGGCGGCCAGCGACGGCAGTGAGCCGCGGCGGGCCAGTCCCAGCCACATGGCGGAGACTGGTAGGGCCAGCATTAGGATCAAGAGGGCGTTGATGGATTGAAACCATCCGGCAGGCACCTCAAACCCGAGGACCGTACGGTTGGTATAGCGCTCGGCAAATAGATTCATCACAGATCCAACTTGTTCGAAACCAGACCAGAACAGAGCAGATGCTAGAAAAAGAATGGCGACGACGGCCAGACGTTTTTTTTCCACGGTGGTCAACCGAGCGAGAAGAAAAGCCCACGCAAACCAGAGGGCAGCGACGGCGACGATGACGACCGTGGCGCCTTTGGCGAGGGCGACCGGGCGGACGACAATAACCCCAGCAAAGGCGAGGCCAGTGACTACGGCGAGAGCTCCGAGGCCAGCCCCAATCAATCCCCAATCACGCCCCGGCGTGAGGCTGGGCGCCGGAGGGTGAAGACCCGCCTCGCCCAAATGATGCCGCGTCAGACAATATTGCACAATTCCCAAAACCATGCCCACCCCCGAGGCCGCAAATCCATAGTGCCAATTCAATTTTTCCCCCAGCAGGCCGCAGACAATCGGGCCAATGAAGGCGCCCAGATTGACCCCCATGTAAAACAAGGTGAAGCCAGCATCGCGGCGGGCGCCTCCCTCCGGATAAAGCGTGCCCACCAGCGCGCTGGCATTGGGTTTCAGCAGCGAGGTGCCCAGCACAACCAAGAGGAGGCCCGCAAAAAACGCTCGGGTGTCAGGCACCGCGAGCGTGAAATGACCGAGGGCAATGATGCACCCGCCGAAGAGGACGGCCCGTTGCGGACCGATCAGGCGGTCTGAAATCCAGCCGCCCGGCAACGCCACCAGATATACCGCACAAGTGTACAAACCATAGATGGCCCCGGCCGTCGCATCATCCAGCCCCAGTCCGCCGCGGGCTAACTCGGCCGTCATGTAAAGAATCAACAGCGCCCGCATGCCATAATAACTCATGCGCTCCCACATCTCAGTAAAATATAGGGTGTAGATCCCCCGAGGATGCGGGCTGTTGAGTGGCTGATCAGTAAGGGCAGACATGGTGGCAAATCATCAAACAGCGCTCCTGACCAAACCCAACGGTCCGCATCAAGGAAACGACTGGAGGGGACTTAGCGATGGATTCCCACTTGTCCATCACCGGTCTTCACCGCGAATCTGCGCGAATCTACCCGAATCTACGCGGGCCTTCGTCGGAAGCGGAGAATCCCAGACAGCCTCCCGCACGTGCGTACGCGTGGACAACACCGCAATCCTCATAGGGAAACCGGATTTTTCATTTTTGATGACCGGGTCTCGTTTCGACAAATCCTTCACGGATGGGCCTGATTCGAGCAAAATGGCTGGCGTCTGAGCGCTCATGCTGTTCGATGGAGCCTGCCGCTACTGGCAGATCCGAAGAATTGATCATGAGTCCCTTTTTGACCACCGTCTTTCCGTTTCCGGGATGGCCTTTATTTCTATTGATGTGGCTGCTGGCTGGGGGTGGTCCGACGGGAGCGGCGACACCGGCTGACGCCCGTCCGGCGTCCTTGACGGAACCAGCCACATCTCGTCGGGCACCGGGTCCGTTGCGCAAACATGTGATTTCGCCGCATTGGTTCCACAACTCGGCGCGGTTTTGGTATCGCAATGAGCTGGACGACGGCGCGCGGGAATTTATCGCGGTTGACGCTGAAAACGGGGTGCGGGCGCTCGCCTTTGACCATGAGAGGCTGGCAGCTGGATTGTCCAAGGCGTTGGGAGTGACGGTGCGCGCGTCGCATCTTCCTTTTGAGGTAATTGAATTTGTGGATGGGGCCGCGGCGGTGCGATTTCGGGTTGGCGAGGCTGACTGGCAGTGTCATCTGACCACGTATGAGTGCACGCCGGCAGCGGCCCGGGTGGAGGCTGCGGGTGAGACGGTGGAAAAACCACCGGGCGAAACGCGCCGCCGGCGCCGTCGCGGAGCGGAAGAAGCTGGTGCGCCTGTCACCGTTTCCTCGCCGAATGGCCAGTGGACGGCGGTGATTCAGGAGGGCCTGATTCGGCTTCAATCCTCTGTTCCGGATGCGGTGGAAGTGCCATTGGGGCCGGAGGCCGGCGCAGGGTATGTTTATGTCTTGCCAGAGTGGGCGCCTGATTCCAAGTCGTTGATTGTTTGGCGTATGAAACCCGTAGAGAGGCAGCCTGTGCATTTGCTTGAATCCTCGCCCGCGGGTGGCGGGCGCGCCGTTCTGAAGACCCGCGCGTATTCTCTGCCGGGGGATCCATTTCCGATTTACACGCCTCTGCTTTTGGAAGTGGCCACCGGCCGGTCGATTCCGCTGGAAGTGGATCCATGGGAGCACGAATGGTTGCGACCGCGCTTGCGTTGGAGTCGAGCGGGGGACCGGTTTTTTTACGAGCAGATTGATCGCGGGCATCAACGTCTACGGTTAGTGGAGATTGATGTCGCGACCGGGGCGGTACGGAATCTGATCGATGAGAAATCTGAGACGTTTATCTGGACGACGCACACGGAAGAACTGCGGCTCGATCGGTGGAATTGGATGGAGAAAACGGACGAGGCCATCTACGTGTCCGAGCGTGACGGCTGGCGGCATCTTTATCTGGTCGATGCACAAAAAGGCGGTGTCGTGAGCCAGATTACGCAGGGGGAGTGGGTGGTGCGCGGGATCGAGTGGATTGATGAAGCCAATCGCCAGATTTGGCTGAGTGCGAGCGGGCGCCATCCCGGACAGGATCCGTATTTGGTGCATCATTTCCGGGTAAATTTTGACGGGACGGGGTGGGTGGCATTGACCGAAGGCGACGGCGACCACAGCCTGCAGTACTCGCCGGACAGGAAGTATGTCATTGATACTTATTCCCGTGTGGATTTGCCGCCAGTGAACGAATTGCGGCGGGTTGCGGATGGGGCGTTGGTCTGCCGGTTGGAGGAGGCGGATGTGGGTGGGTTGCAGGCGACCGGCTGGGTGGCACCCGAGGTCTTTTCTGCGAAAGGTCGGGATGGTCAAACTGACATTTGGGGGATTATTGTGCGCCCCCCGGATTTTGATCCGGCGAAGACGTATCCGGTCATCGAGGACATTTATGCCGGGCCGCAGGGGGCATTTGTGCCGAAGACGTTTAGTCCTGGCTGGCGGCATGAAGCGTTGACGCGGCTGGGATTTATCGTGGTGCAGATCGACGGCATGGGTACGTCTAATCGTTCCAAGGCATTTCATGATGTGTGCTGGCGCAATTTGAAGGATGGCGGTTTTCCCGACCGGATTGCGTGGATGAAGGCGGCGGCGGCTCGTTATCCGCAGCTTGATTTGACCCGAGTGGGTATTTTCGGCACCTCGGCTGGCGGCCAAAATGCGGCCGGGGCCGTACTCTTTCATCCAGAGTTTTACAAAGTGGCGGTGGCTAATTGCGGGTGTCATGACAACCGGATGGACAAGGCGTCGTGGAACGAACAATGGATGGGATATCCCGTGGGGCCGCAGTATGCCGAGTCATCCAATATTGATCATGCGCACCGCTTGCGTGGTCGGTTGTTTCTGATTGTGGGCGAGTTGGATGACAATGTGCCGCCGGAATCGACCCTGCGATTGGCCGACGCGCTGATCCGAGCCGGCAAAGATTTTGACTTGCTGGTGGTGCCGGGCGGCGGACATGGGGCTGGTGGAGAATACGGCCAGCGAAGAATGCACGATTTTTTTGTGCGGCATTTACAGGGAATCGAGCCGCCGGACCGCAACCAGACCGATCCATTACCACAATGAAACCACGTGCATCCCTCATGGCCGCGATGGCCGTCTCACTGCTGGTCTCCGGCCGCGGACAGCTTACTCACGCCGCCGAAACCAGCCAGTCCGCTCCCGCCGTCACCGCTCCCCCCACATCGTTTTTTCCACTGGTGGATGAAGTCGACCGAGACCTCGCGCGCCAGTTTTACCAGAAATATGTCGATGTACAGGGCCTGCCAGTCGTGGCCGCGGCCGAAGTCGCAGACGAAGCGCTGCACCGCACCTATGAAATTGTTTCTCATATGCTGGCCGGTCGACCGGATGTGCTCGAGACAATGGTCAAAAATGGCATGTATTTGATTATTATAGGAAAAGAACAAGTTTATACGGACATGCCAGAATATAGGCATCACCCGAATCCCGCGTACGTCAATGAACGCGTGCGGGGAACCGGCGGTCGGCCGACCAGCTTTGGTGAAGAAAACCTCCTGAGCCAGCCGATCGATCGTTATGATGACGAAAGCATTGCCGTGCATGAGTTTTGCCACACGATTGACAGCGCTTTGGAGTCGATGGATTCCGGCTGGCCGGAGAGGCTGCGGCGGGCGTATCGGGCGGCTTTGGACAAGGGATTATGGAAACTGACGTATGCGGCGAGCAACGAGGCGGAATTCTGGGCTGAGTTGAGTCAGTCGTATTTCGACTGCAACCGCGTCAACAATTGGAATCATGGACCTATTGGCACGCGGGAGCAGCTGAAGGCGTACGATCCGGAGAGTTATGAATTGATTCGATCGACGTTTAATCTGGGGGCGGATCAGGAGTGGCGGTACGAGTGGCGGCAGGCGCTTCCGATGGTGGGGGCGCCACCGGCGTCGTTTAAGATCGATCCGTGGTACACCAAGTTTACGTGGGCGCGGGAAATGACGGTCCTTGGGCGTGGGGCGACTGATGAGGCGATGTTGAAGGCGAATGAGATCATTCGTCGGGCGTTTGCTTATCGACATGATATTTTGAAGGCCTTGATTGCGGACGGGGTGAAGTTGGTGGTGCTGGGGCGAGGGGAGGCGCTGACTGATCTTCCGGAGGTGCAGCGGCTGGTGGGGCAGCCTGGTTTTGATCCGCTGGTCCGGTTTTTGGATTACACGCCGGAGAACCGGCTGCTGGTGGTGGCGGAAGAAAACGTCTTGGGAGATTTACAGGCGCCGCGGGTGGGCAGTTGTCAGGTCTTACGCGGTCTCGCTC
>JALRGB010000741.1 GCA_023253575.1 Verrucomicrobiales bacterium | reverse complement strand
TCAGATCCGGACACGCGGCGGCCTGCTCGTCATCCGCGGCGGCGCCCTCGGTGACTTCGTGCTTCACCTGCCAGCCCTGCGGTTGCTCAGAAACTCGTTTCCCGGTCAAAACGTGGAAATCCTCGGCACCCCCGGCATCGTCGACCTCGCCCCCTATTTCGGCCTAGCCAATGGCGTGCGCCGCCTCGAGGACGCCGCCCTCGCCCGCTTTTTCGTGCCCCACGCCGCCTTGGATCCGAGCTGGAGTCAGTACTTCGCCTCTTTTAGCGTGGTTATCAGTCATCTGTACGACCCCGACGACTTCTTTCATTCAAACCTCCGCCGGGCCGGTGTCACCACCTTGCTGCGCGGACGGCATCGGCCCGTCGATGACGGGCCGCACGCGTCTTCCCAATTGGCCACCCCGCTCGCTGAACTAGCCCTCTTTCTGGACCCAGCCGAAACCCCGGTCTTCCTCGAGCACCGCCCAGATAGGGTGGAGAATCTCATTGCCCTCCACCCCGGCAGCGGTAGCCCTCGTAAAAATTGGGGCCTCGACAATTGGAGCCGTCTGGCCGCAGACCTGCAGTCAGACACCAGCGCCCGCCTCCTCGTCGTCGCAGGCGAGGCCGAATCGCCACTGCTCGATGATTTCTGCCGCATGCTCCACGCCGCCGGCGTTGCCCACTCCGTGGCCAACAGCTTGCCACTGCCTGAACTCGCCGATCAACTGTCCCGCTGCCGGTTCTTTCTCGGCCATGACACCGGCCCAGCCCACCTCGCCGCCGCCTGCGGCGTTCCTTCCACCGTCATTTTTGGTCCCACCAACCCTGCCGTATGGGCTCCCGCCGGCCAGCACGTGCAGGTCATTCGACACCCAGAAGGGTCCCTGGCCGCCGTAACCCCGGAAGATGTCCGCGCCGCCATCCGATCGCACCCACTCGGACCAGCCAGCCGCTGATCCCACCTCGACACCCCGCCCTCCCACCCCAAAAAAACAACTAGGATCAGAGAAATGCCGAAGTTCCAAATGGGGGCGGTTCCAACTTGGCAAAGCGCCATAATCTTCGCAGGATAATTCGATGAAATCGATTCTTGCCTTGGCTCTGCTCGCCTGCACGTCAGCTTCACTCCGCGCCAACGAGCCACCGCTCGCTCTGCTTTCCGGATCCGACCTCAAAGCCAACTGGCGCGTGGTCGACGAAATGAAGGACCATGGCGAAGTCTCCCTGACCGAGGGCGTACTGCGCCTCAACGCCGGCAAACCCACGACCGGCGTCGCCCTCATCAGCAAGGAACCCCTGCCCGTCAAAGATTATGAAGTAAGCTTCGAAGCCCGCCGGGTCGAAGGAGAGGACTTTTTCACCGCCCTCACGTTCCCAGTCCGCGACAAGGACACTTCGGCCACCTGGGTCCTCGGCGGATGGGGCGGCAAATGCGTAGGCATCTCGTGCCTCCAATACCAGTCCGCCGACGAAAATGAAACCACCAACTGGGTCGAGTTCAAAACGAGCCAGTGGTATCGCTTTCGCCTTCAAGTGCGCGAAAACCGCCTGATCGGATTCATCGACGACAAACAAATCTTCGACGCCGATACCGAAGGGAAAAAAATCACCATGCGCTTCGGCGACATCGAATTCTGCCGCCCTCTGGGCATCGCTACCTACAATACCGTGGGCGAAGTCAAAAACCTGACCATCAAGAAACTCGCCGCTTTGTAACCAGCCTGAACCACCCGCCGCCCCTAGGCCGCGCCCCGTCATCAGCATCCCATGAAACGCACCATCCTCAGCCTCCTCGTCACCTGTATCGCCCCCGCCTGGGGCAACGACTGGCCGCACTGGCGCGGACCCAGTTTCGACGGATCAGCCCCGTCCTCCGGGCTGCCCGCCACCTTCTCCCCCACCGAAAACGTCCGCTGGAAGGCCGCACTGCCCGGCCCCGCAGGTAGCTCGCCCATCGTCGTCGGCGACTCCGTCTACCTGACCGCCGCCGTCGAAAAAGATCAAAAAGTCGTCGCCCTATGCCTCGACGCCAAAACCGGCAACCTAAAATGGAGCGCCCCTCTCGCCGACGGCTTCCGCAGTGACGACCGGAGCAACTTCGCCGGTCCCTCGCCCACCTCGGACGGCCAACGCGTCGTCTTCTTCGCTGGCACCGGCGATCTCGCCTCCTTCTCCCTCGAGGGGAAACCCGAGTGGAAACGCAATGTGCAAAAAGATCACGGACGCTTCGCGTTCCTGTGGACATTCTCCAGCAGTCCGCTGCTCCATGACGGTCGCCTTTACCTCCAAGTCCTGCAACGCGACTCCTCGTTCGAAGCCCATGGCGAACAAAAAGGCGAGCCCAATCAGAAAAATGAAAGTTATGTGCTGGCCATCGACCCCGCCACCGGCCATGACCTGTGGAAGGTCACTCGCCCCGCCACCGCCGTCGATGAATCACTCGAGGCCTTCACCACTCCCGTGCCCGCCACCATCAACGGCCGGCCGGAATTGCTGATCGCCGGCGGGGACTGCCTGACCGGTCATGACCCGGCCACCGGAAAAGAACTCTGGCGCTGGGGAACATGGAACCCGTCCAAAATCGGCCACTGGCGCCTCGTCCCCTCGCCCGTGAGCAATGGCGCCAACGTGCTCGCCTGCGCCCCCAAAGGCGCGCCCGTTTATGCCGTCAAGGGCGGCCTCAGCGGAGCCCACTCCAGCGAGGAGGCACTCGCTTGGCGCAGCCGCCTCGACGACGAAGACATGCCGTCCAAAGCCTACAAAGACGTTTCGTCCGATGTCTCCACCCCGCTCTTCTACAAGGGCCACTATTACATCCTCAATGGCGAAAAACAGCGGCTGGCCTGCGTCAAACCAGAAACCGGCGAGGTGCTGTGGCACGAAGATCTCGGCGGCCGCACCAAAATCGAAGCCTCGCCCACCGGAGCCGATGACAAAATCTTCGTCATGGACCACCGCGGTGAGGTCTACGTCGTCAAAGCAGACCCCAAACAATTTCAGCTCCTCCACCGCGTGGAAATGATGGAAAACAACACGAAGGACCTGCGCTCGACCATCGCTGTCGCCGGCAATTCATTGTACATTCGCACCGAAGACACTCTCTACTGTATCGGTCAATAAAAGGCCCCTCGAAGGCCTCCCACCCTCCAAGGGCCGAAACCCGGCCCTCTTCCAGCGAAGCCCCACCAGCGAACCCCTTCATCAACCGTGGGGGCATATCAGACCCACAAAAGGCCCCCATCCTCCCCGGCCCCCGGGCCCCGGGCCCACCGCTCCCGGGCCCACCGCCTGTCCGACTCTCACGCCGACGCTAACAGCGAGGCTTCACCGCTGACCGACCGGTAAATCCCCTTGAAGAAATAGTACCCCCACCCCCACGTCGCTTCCCCAGACTTCTCCGGCCAATCACGATCATAATGCTGGTTGGCATAAAGAAACCGCTCCGGATGCGGCATCAATCCAAAAACCCGGCCACTCGCGTTCTGCAGCCCCGCAATCGCCTCCTCCGAACCATTGGGATTCTCCCCCGCATACGTCAACGCAGCGCGCCCGTCAGACGCATAACGCGCTGCCTCGCCCGGAGGCGCCACTAGCCGTCCCTCCGCATGCGCAATCGGAAACTCAATGTCCACATCCGCCGGCAGTTCGCGTAAAAATGGATTTTGCTCGTTCTTCACCCGCAGCTTCACCCAGCGACATTGAAACCGGCCAGACGTATTCTCAATCAAACTGGCCTTCGGCAACAACCCCAGCTTGGTCAGAATCTGAA
Source organism: Verrucomicrobiales bacterium (assembly GCA_023253575.1). Lineage (GTDB taxonomy): Bacteria > Verrucomicrobiota > Verrucomicrobiia > Verrucomicrobiales > V1-33 > CAJBME01. The sequence goes on along the minus strand of JALRGB010000741.1, from coordinate 8,802 downwards.
AGCCGTTGCATATGCCCAGCACATACCCGCCGCGCTCCACAAATTCCTCCAACGCCCCAGTCAGCTTCTGCTGGGTAATCAACTGCGCAATCCGCCCAGACATCACATAATCGCCGTAACTGAACCCCCCCGAAAAAACAATCAGCTGGGCCGCCGCAATGGCCTCGCGCGTCAAAACAGCACTCGGCACAATCGTCGCATCAAAACCCGCCACCCGCAGCGCACGGGCAGTTTCTTCGTCAGCATTCGTTCCCGGATACCGCGGCAAAAGAGCAGTAGGCGTCTCAATCATCCCCAAGCGATAGCGGAGAGCCACGCGATGTCGAGGAATTCCCGATGACAGCCACCACACTCCGGTATTTTTTATTCCCCCACCAAGCCCAGCACCCCTCCCTCCGGACGCCACACCCCGCCGCCACCAGCACGCTCCCTGACGACCTCCCCTCGCGCCCGCCTCCATAAGGCCTCCTACCACTCCATCTCACTCAAGCTCAAGCCAGAGGATCATCGTTCGAAAATCAAATGTCGTCCTAAAATAACGCATCAGTCCCGATCCCAATAACAAGGGTTCGTCCAGCGGACCGGACCACGTTTCAATGTTGGGAAAGGGACGACCATCCAGCTCCACACCCGGAATAAAGAAAACACGCCCGTTCATCTCAGCCCCCGGCCCCACCGCCCGGACCGCACGGCCCGACTGCGCATACTGGGTCAAATCCAGTTCCTGCAACGTCTTGGCACTCATCAAGAGCACGCCATCATACCCGGTGTCAACAATCGCTTGGCGGGTCCGCCCGTTGGGAAAGGTCACCGCTACACTGAGATGCCCCTCCTTCGTAATCGTGAGCGGTAATCGCAACGCCCGCTCCCGAGAGGGAGGATTGAAGGGACCCGTATGATCAAAAATCACGCGGTGCCGCTCGTAATCGAAAGTGACATGCGAAAAGGCCGCCATGGCCGGCGTTCCCAATACATTGAGCTCGCCCCCAAGGGCCGGCGAAAGAGCGGATTTGCCAAAACTGTGCACGAGCACCGGCATGCCGCGAAGCGTCATGTCCCCCAAAGCCAGCTCTCCTACCAGCCCAAGCCGAGTTTCTTCCCGATTGCCAAAAGCAGTCGTAATTTTCCCATGCGGTCCCATAATCGTCATCCGCGATTTATCCGCGCGACGGCGTCCGATCATCGTATGATTGCCCCCCGTATCGAGCACTAAGGGAAACCGCTCGCCCCGGTTAATACGGGCCTCCACAATCGGCACCGTGTGCTGCGCATCCCGCACCATCGGTACACTCACCGGACCGCGTGGATGCACATCAAGCATCGGCGCCAGTCCACCCGTCGCCCGTACCAGCGGCGCCCGCGGATTGCGCTCAACCAACACCCCACACCCGCCTAACAGCAAACACAGCCCCAACACCCAGCTCCTTAACAGACACACCAGTCGCCTGCCCCAGCCCAAGGAACAGAAAACAAGGAAGGGTCTCAGAAAACAGCTCAAAATAGCATTACAGCGAGTTGTGAATATGAATCAACGTCAAGGTGGCCAGAGCCGTCGCATAAATCGCATCACTCTCCCGCCAGCGAGCCGTCGAGTTCGTCCACGAGCCTGCTGGTTCCTGCGAGTTCAGAAGGCGGTTGCCGACTTCCAGACGCCAGTCAATCACTGTGCCATCGGATTTCTTGAGCTCACTCAAGTTCAATATAGTCAACGCTTTGGCCATTGAGTGGTAATAATAATAGAGCCCCTGCCCCTCCAGCCCCGGATTTTCCGTGGCCGAAAAGTTGTTTTGCAGCCACTCGAGCACCGCTTGCACCCGCCCATCCTCGGGCGAAAGCTTCGCATAAACTAAACTGAGCAACCCCGCATAACTAATGCTCCCCACCGAACGCAGCGCCTTTTTACCACCGCCGAGATCCTGCTCCCCTGCCTTGCTGATTCCCGGTTCATAAATGAAGCCGCCCTTGTTGGCCGGATCTTCGCTGACCCACGCGCTGGTATTGCTCGCCTGACGGTTTTGACAGCGCGATACAAAAGCAATGGCCGCCTCATAGTTCAACCGCGGTGCATCAGGAGACGCTGGCTCTTCTGCATCGAGCGCCTGCGCATAATAAAGTGCCTCCAACGCAAAATGCGTGTTGGAAAGGTCAGAAAATTGAGACGACCCGCCATACCCAATCCCGCCATCATGCGAATGATCCGCCTGCCCAGGCTCCTCGTTGTCCTGCTGCAACCCAATAACATACTTCCGCGCCTGACGAGCCAGTAACCGGAAGTCGCCAGACGGATGCGCCATCAACGCCGTCAAACAAATCGAGGTATTGTAATTCGCCAGCCCTTTGACATAAATCCCCCCATCCGGTTGAGCCGTGGAAGCAATAAAATCATAGGCCTTTTTCGCTGAGGCCGGTAGCACTTGCGGATCGCGACTGGGATCACCCAAAATGGATAGAACTGCCAAGCCAGTGATCGCCGGCTGCTCAGCCTCGCCAATCGCCCCGCTCGTCGTATCCTGTGATTTCTCGAGAAATTTTACCCCACGGCGAATCGCCAAAGCCGCTTCCTGCTTGAGCGAGGCCTGGTTTTGATTGCGGGCGGCCACCGGCGTACTCATGCCAGCCAACACCATGAGCCCGCACGCAAAAGACGTGACATGCGTAAATAATTTCATGATAACAAAGTAGTTGGGATAATTTGGATGAAAATGAAAGCGGGCCGTCACTCTGCAAATCATTTCGCAGCGGCGGGCGCCACAGGTTTGAGAACGACCACCACCGACGTCCCCTTAGACGGAATACCAGATGCCGGCCCCCATTGCTCGTCATTGTCCGCTCCCTCTCGCGGATTGTTGATCAATGAACGCCCATCATGATACAAGGCCAAAAAGGATCCGTCCACCTCCGCCACAAACTGATTGTCCTCGTTGAAATAAGACCCCGTGTAAATCCACGGGGTCGCCGCCGCCGGTTTGCCCGTGACCAAGTCAGAAATCCATTCGTCCAGTCGCACCGTCTTCTCCTCCCCAGCCTCCCCCTCGCCCTCCCGCCAACGAATAAATACCTCCAGCCGCGCCGTCATCCCCACCCGACTCAACGGCTTCGGCTTGGAGGGCGGCACCCACCACTCGGAGTCAGGCTTGTAGTTCAATAACAAAAGGACCACGTTTAAATCAAATGGCCGCGCCGCAGTGCTCAATAACGCCTCGTGCAACTTCCCCTTCTCGCTCACCAACGCATACTCCAAGATCCCCCTCTCCATATTCACCTGCGCCGGAATCAATACCTCCCGGCTCACGTGATCAAACTCAATCAACCCAAGCCGAGATCGCGTGGACGATAAGGCCACGACTTCCGGACGCTCTCCTCCGCCTCCACCCGCCTCCTTCGCCGCCGGGGCCGCCACTTTGGGGTCAGATGGCACCGCCGCCGCCGGCACGTCAGCCGCCAGCGAAGCCGCCGCCATCAAAAATAACACCAGCGCCACCAGCCCCAAATGATGTGACTTATTGATCATAAAGCATCGTCGACCCCACCGCGCACCCCCACATCCACCGTCCTAAGGCTGGGGCTTAAATTCAGGATAAAAGGGATTATGCCGCTTTTCCTGACCAATCGTGGTCATCGGCCCATGCCCCGGAAGCACCGCGGTCTCCTCAGCCAGCGTAAACAACTGCTTCCGGTTCGTCGAAAGCGCCTCCGCCCAGGAATAACGCCCCCCCCCCCATGCTCCCAGCAAACAACGCGTCGCCCACCGCCGCCACCGGCACACTCAACCCGCGACGCACCACATACGTCATGCCCCCCTCCGTGTGCCCAAGCGTCGTACGCGTCTCAATTTGTAGGTCGCTCACCCGAATCTCCGCGCCCGCATCCAACAAAATCGTGCCTTCCACGGGCTCCAGCCGCGGCGAATAAACCGGCACCCCTGGAAATGCCTCACGCAACTGCGGCAACGCCGCAATATGATCATCATGCGTGTGCGTTAGACAAATAGCCCCAAGACGCAACGAATGCTTCCGGATCATCTCAATCATCGGCGTCGCATCCGTCATCGTGTCGAAAATGACAGCATCACCATTCGCATCCGCAATCAGATACGCGTTCGGCGTCATGTCGTGCCCCTCATCCCGAAACTGCCGCAACCCAGGCACAATCGGAATTTCTGGATACCAATGTTTTTTCGCAATCTCAATGAGCGAATCGGCATGCATTCCCAAAATGCCAGCCAACCGCCGCACCGGCGCTTCGCGCAACAAACCGTTGCGAGCCTCAACCAGATCCTCGGTCAGGAGGTCCGCCTTGGCACACAGTTCCGCATCAGTCATACCAAGTCCGCGCTGGGCCTTGCCAATCATGTCTTCAAGAGCGTCTTCGAGTGGAATCATATAAAAATAAAAGAGTGCAACCGTCCCTCCTTGCCGCCATTCCTCCCGGTTCGTCAACTGCAAACCAAAGCCAGCCCCGCTAACCACCCCCCTACAGCGTCTCAGGGGATGGATGAGTGCACGGTGAGCCAGTTCGCCACCTTTACGCGCTGGCAAGAATACTTGTCACCAGCCATACTCACTAAGGATGATTACCTCAGCCTGCGGCCCCCACCAGTCACCCTCCCGCCACCGCCACCTTCATCGAGCGGCCGCCATCCAATGGCTAGCCGTCACCATCCTCCTCTGGTGCCCGCCCAGTCAGGCCGCAAACCGCCCAGAATCCACCGCGCCCGCCAGTCCCCCGCTCCGCGACCAAATCAACTCTCTCCTCGCCCGCGGAGTGGCCACCATGCCCCCGGAAAAATGCGACGACGAAACATTCATCCGTCGGTCATCTCTGGATTTCCGCGGCCTCACCCCCTCAGCCTCGGAAATCCATTCGTTTCTGGCCGATTCCAGACCAGATAAACGCGTACACCTCGTCGACACCTTCATCGCCGATCCGCACCACGAGCGCCATCTCGCCACCGTACTGGATGTCATGCTCATGGAACGACGACCAGAAAAACACGTCAAAACAGCCGAATGGAAGGCATGGCTGCGCCAAAAAGTGGCAAACCGCACCCCATGGGACCAACTCGTGCAACAGATCCTCTCCGCCGAGGGAACCGAGAACGCCGACGCCCCACCTCGCGGCGCCGCACGCTGGATTCTCGATCGCGAGGCCGAACCCAATACCCTCACCCGCGACACCGCACGCCTCTTTCTCGGCATGGATCTGGCCTGCGCCCAATGCCATGACCACCCGCGCATCGCCGATTATTGGCAGCGTGACTACCACGGACTGCTGGCGTTCTTTACCCGGACTTTCCTCTTCCAACCAGACCCCGCCAAACCCGCCTTCGTGGCCGAACGAGCCGAAGGCGAAGCCACTTTCACTTCAGTCTTTACCCAAGTCGCCGGGCAGGCCCGCCCCAGCCTCCCACAAGGGAAACCCATCGACGAACCCACCGTCGCCACAGCCAACCTCTGGTCGGTTCCGCCAGATGAAAAAAACCCATCCACCCGCCCAGTCCCCACCCATAGCCGCAAAAAAGCTCTGCTCAACCCGCTCACGTCCTCACGCGATTTCGCCGTGAATGCCGCTAATCGATTCTGGGCCGCCCTGCTCGGCCGCGGCATCATCGATCCCGTCGACTTGCGCCACTCCGCCAATCCCCCAGCCGCCGACGCCTTGCTCGACGCCCTCGCCGACGGCTTGGTCACTCTGCAATACAACCTCTCCGCCTTCTGGCGCGAAATAGCCCTAAGTCAGGCCTATCAGGCCTCCTACGATCTACCACCATCACCAGCGACATCCGCTGCCACACCGAACACGGACGAAAACCCAAACGCCGCCCCCTCAGCAGCAGCGGCTGCCGCCGCGACCGCCGCCGCGACCGCCGCAACCGAAGCCGAGCGCACGGCGCGAGACGCCGAAAGCAAAGCGCGCGAAGTATGGGAACCATTGCAGCTCACAGCTCAGAAACTCGACGCGGAGGCCTCTGCCGCCACCAAGGCCGTCACCGAAGCCCGCAATCTAGCCGAAGCCGCGGCCGCAGCCGCCGCTCAGGCCGCCCGCGACCTCGCCGCCCAAACCGCGCTCATCCCCGTCCTCGAGGCCGCCGCCCGGCAGTGCGCCGAGGCCGCCCAGACTGTTCTTGACGCCCCAGAACTAAATGAGGCCAGCACGTTGATTCAGGCGCGCCTAGCCACCGCCCGCCAAGAACACGAAACCCTGGCCGGAACCGCCGCCAGTCAAGAAGCCGAACACACCGCCAAAACCACCGCCCTCGCCGCCGCCACCGAAAAAGCCGCCGCCATCACGCGGCAAGCCGCCGCCGCACACACCGTCGCCCAAACGGCCTGGGAAACCACCGCCAGCGCCGCCGAAACCGCCCGCACCACCCGCGATAACGCCCGGCGCCTTAACCGCGACGCCGCTCGAGCCAACACCATGGCCGCTTGGCATACCGCCGCCCGCCAAGAGAAAGCCGCCGCCTCACGCCTGCAAACAGCCGAAATAACCGCCCGCACGCTGGCCAGCACCACCGCCAGCCTCGAGACCGCTACCACCAGCCTCCCGAATGACAAGGAACTGGCCGCCGTCCTCACTCGCCTCAAAACCCGCCAGTCCGCCGCCAACACCACCATCGAAATTAGTCGTACCGAAGCCACCACCGCCTCGTCAGCCGCTACCACTGCCACCGAATCAATGGTTTCATCGCTGGCCGACAGCTTCGCCATCGCACGCCTCACCCCACTCACTCCGGAACAACTCTGCTGGAGCATTCTTCAAGCCACCGGCACACTAGACCAGCTCCACACTCAGTCAGCCCGTGAATGGGATGAGAAAAACCCCGCCCCCGCCACGGAAACGAACGGCCCAGATCCCACCCACATCACCACCCGCACACAGGCCATTCATACCCTCACCGAGGAAAAAGTCCGACCTCACGAAGAACAATTCGTGCGACTCTTCAGCAACGGACCAGGCAGCCCGCAAACTGACTTTTTTGCCACTTCCGATCAAGCATTGTACTTCGAAAATGCAGGCTCCGTCCGGCTCTGGACGATGCCGTCCAGCGGCAACCTCGCCGAAAAATTGGTCTCGACCACCGAACCCGCCACCCTGACGGCCACTCTCTGGCTCGCCCTCCTCAACCGCCCACCCAGTCAGGAGGAAATCGGACAGGCCACCCATCTGATCACCAGCCGCCCCGCCGGGGAAAAAGCCGCCGTCGTCTCCGATCTGATGTGGGCTCTGCTCACCTCCGCCGAATTCCGCTTTAAACACTGAATCGCAAGCCCCCTCAGCCTCACACACCCCAGCCGCCCGCACATGTCCTCACTCCTTCACGCCTGCCACAGCGCCGATCACCTCATCGGCCGCCGTCAGTTTTTTGGTGCCATGACCCGCGCCGGCGCCGGCGCCGCCATCGCCGGCCTCGGCTCCTTCGCCTCACCCGCCATGGCTGAGGCGCTGGCCAAACAACAAAAACGCATGCTGGTCATCCGCCTCGCCGGCGGCGTCAGCCAGCTCGAAACGTGGGACCCGAAACCCCGCACCACCACCGGCGGTCCCTTCCGCGCCATCCCCACCAGCGTGCCCGGCATCCACCTCTCCGAACTGCTGCCGCAAACCGCTAAACAAATGCACCGCCTCTCCCTCATCAGATCAATCAACACCCACGAGGATGACCATGGCAAAGGTCACCACCTCATGCTCACCGGCCGCGTCCAAACACCCGGTCAAGCTTGGCCCGAACTCGGCGCCGTCGTCGCCAAAGCCCTCGACTCCCCAGATCGCTCACTGCCCGGCCACATCGTCATCACTCCAGGCGGCGGCGGCGGCCGCAACGCAGACTCCGCCTACCTCGGCCCCAAATACGCCAGCCTCGTGCTCGGCAACGGCCAGCCACCACAATACACCGAACGCCCAGCCAGCCTAGCCGAAAATGCCTCTGTCTGCGCCAATGACCTTCGCCGCTCACTCGACCAACGCTTCGCCCTGCGCCGCCGTACCGCCGAAACCGAGGCCTACACCCAAAGCTTCGAACAAGCCCGCGAATTAATGGCCCGCCGCAGCGCCTTCGACGTCACCCAAGAACCCGCCGCCGATCACGAACGCTACGGCTCCCACGACTTCGGCCGCCACTGCCTGCTCGCCCGCCGCCTCATCGAACAAGGAGTCACCTTCGTCCAAGTCACCCACTCAAACTACGACACCCATAACGAATACTTCAATTTCCACTTCGAACAAGTCGGCGAATTCGACCGCCCCTTCGCCACCCTGATCGATGACCTCGCCCAACGCGGACTGCTCGACCACACCCTCGTCGTCGTGCTCTCAGAATTCGGCCGTACCCCGCACATCAACCACCTCTACGGCCGCGACCACTGGAGCAAAGCATGGTCCATCGCCCTCGCTGGCGCCGGCATCCAGCCAGGCGCCGTTATCGGCAAAACAAACAACCTCGGCACCGAGGTCATCGAACGGGAGGTCGACGGCGGTCACCTTTTCCACACCTACCTCGCCGCCCTCGGCGTCAAATCGACCAGCAATTTCACCATCGCCGGTCAAAAGCTGCCGCTCGCCGACCCCGCTTTCGAACCAATTCATGAATTGCTGATGTAAAAAATCCCCCGGCCGCCGAATCGCCGCCCGAAGGCGTTGGCTTCGACTAAGGGTCAGTCGAGGCGCCCGCCCACTCGTAGGCACTGCCTTGACCCCCGCATCACACTGGCCTAAGCCTTCGCGCATGGCTCTCAAGGCAATCATTTACAAGGCAAACGTGTCGTTTTCAGATCTCGACCGCAACGTCTACGCCGATCATAC
>JALRGB010000701.1 GCA_023253575.1 Verrucomicrobiales bacterium | reverse complement strand
CCTGGGCTTCCCGCTTTCGACCACCCAGGTAATCAATGGAGGCACGGTTGGCTCCGGCGGCTGACGCTAGATTCGGCGATTACCAGACGAATGCTGCCATGTTGTTGGCCAAGAAACTGGGGAAAAACCCTCGGGTTTTTGCGGCTGAATTGATGGCGGCTTTTGATGGCACAGGGCTCGTTCTCGAGCCGGAAATGGCCGGGCCTGGGTTTATTAATTTTCGGCTGCGGCCTGAGGCGCTCACGGCGCGGCTCGAGGGATTGCTGGCGGACGAAAAGCTGGGAGCGGCGCGGCCTCAGGGGATGGCGGCGCGGCGGCTGGTCATTGATTTTTCTGGCCCCAATGTGGCCAAGGCCATGCATGTCGGTCACATTCGATCGACGATCCTCGGCGATGCGGTGGCGCGCATTGCGCGGTGGGTCGGGCATGTGGTGGTGACGGACAATCACATTGGCGATTGGGGCACGCAATTTGGCATGTTGTTGGTGGCTTGGAAAGAATCGCTCGATCGCGAAGCGCTGGCGGCGGATCCTCTGGCGGAAATGGAGCGGTTGTACAAAGAGATGACGGCGCGATGTGCGGCGGACCCGGTGGTTCGGGAGGCGGCCAAGGCTGAGTTGGTGAAATTGCAGGCCGGGGATGTGGAGAACCTTGGGATTTGGAAAGAAATGATCCGGCTCTCTCAGACGCAGTTTCAGGCGATTTACGGACGCCTTGGCATTGAGTTTGACCACATGTTGGGCGAAAGCTTCTACAATCCATGGTTGGGGGAGACGGTGGACGCGTTGGCGGCAGCTGGTATTGCGCGCGAGAGCGAAGGGGCGCTGTGTGTTTTTTCAGACCGGACCGGGCCGGAAAAAGACGATCCATTTCTCGTGTCGCGCGACGGTCAGTGGCATGATAACCCGTCGCTGGTGCGCAAGGCGGACGGGGGGTTCAACTACACAACGACCGATTTGGCCACCCTTGTGTACCGGCAGCGTGAATTCACGCCGGACCAGATTGTGTATGTCACAGATGGGCGGCAGCAATTGCATTTCCGCCAACTCTTTGCCATTTTCCGGCGCTGGTATCCGGAGGCTGGGGTGCAGCTGTCCCACGTTTGGTTTGGAGCCATCCTCGGCGATGACGGACGTCCGTTTAAAACGCGTTCCGGCGAGACTGTCAAACTCGCGGACCTGCTGGATGAGGCGGAGGAACGCGCCTTTGCGCTGGTCACTGAAAAAAATCCGGGACTGCCGGAGTCGGAGCGCCGGGACATCGCTCGCATTATCGGTCTAGGAGCAGTGAAATATGCCGACCTTCTGCCCAATCGCCAAAGCGATTATATTTTCTCATGGGATAAAATGCTCTCGTTTCAAGGCAATACGGCTCCGTATCTCCAGTACTCCTACGTCCGGGCCCGCTCGATTTTCCGTAAACTCGAGGGCGAAATCCCGTCGCTGCAGGGGCCGTTCGTGTTGACCGATCCGGCCGAACGGGCCCTTCTCCTCCAACTCAGCCGTTTCGCCGAAGAAGTGCCGCGCGTTCTCGAAGACTTTCGGCCTAACTTGCTGTCAAATTACCTCTTCGAGACCGCGACCAGCTTTCACAGCTTCTTCGAGGCCTGTCCGGTCCTGCGGTCCGAAGGCGAGGCCAAAATCACCCGTCTCGCGCTCTGCGAACTGACCTCCAGAGTGATTCAACAAGGCTTGGGTTTGCTGGGCATTAACGTCCCCGAAAAAATGTAATTTGTCTCGGGAGGGGGGGCGCTCCGATCCACTCGCGGTGCGCCTGCTCCGCGGGACTTTGGGCTTGGCCCGCACCCGCGACGTTTGTTCATTCTAAACTGATTAGGCGATTTCCCAGCCGGGACGGTAGGTGCGCTTGACCAGCCGAGTGGCGGCCTCGGAATTATTGAATTTGAGGGCGGCCGAATCCCATTTCAGCTCCTCGCCCGGGAAGACGCTCGCCAAGCATCCGAGCAGGACGGATTCCGTGAGTGGGCCGGCGTAATCGAAGTTTGCGGACGGCTGGGATGCGCCCCCGGCGAGAATTGAATTGACCCATTCGTGGTAGTGATCGCGGGGCTCGAGTTTCGGGTATTTGTAGCCTTTGAATTTTTCTTGGGAAAAGAGTTCGGGCCGTCCGCCGTGGGGATGCAGCAGCACGCCTTCGGTGCCGATGATGATGTTGCCTTGACCGGGCACCTTGATCTGGCGCGGGACTGCGTCGGCCTCGATGAGGGCCATGACTTCGGCCGGTGGGCGGCGGTTGCCATCGTACCAAGTGACTTTGACGCTGTCCTCAGCGGTGTACTGGGTACCGGGGAAAGTGTATTCCACTTGTCCATTGATGGCCCAGTTGGTGGCATTGGCGGGGGCGGTTCCGGTGGATTTGATGGCGGTGGGGGTAGTGAGCCCGAGAGCGCGGAACCATGAGCTGAAGATGTGGCAGCCCATGTCGCCCAGCGTGCCGGTGCCGAAGTCACGGCGTTTGCGCCAGTTACCGGGATGGTAATAGCCGTCGATGAAAGCGCGATCTTGGGCTACGCCGAGCCAGTGATCCCAGTTGAGCCAGTCGGGCGGCGTGTCGCGGCTCTCTGGTACTGGGGAGAGGTCGCCCCAGTCTTTTTCAGAAAACGAATGCACTTCTTTGACTTTACCGATGACGCCGCTGTGGACCATGGCTACGGCGAATCGCTCGGTGAAGTCGGATGAGACTTGAATGCCCATCTGGGTCTTGACGCCTTTTTCACGGGCGCGCATGATCATTTGCCGGTTTTCCCAGAGGTTCTGAGTCAGTGGTTTTTGACCATACAGGTGTTTGCCCATTTTCATGGCGGCCAGTCCGATGGGAGCATGCATGTGATCGGGAGTGGCCACATGGCAGGCGTCAATGGCATCACCCTCTTTTGCCAGCAACTCGCGCCAGTCACGATAGACGCGCAGATCGGGAAATTCTGTGGCGTACTTCGCTTTGAGCGCCTCCAGCGCCCGGCGATCAACATCCGCTACCGCCACCAACTGGAATTTTTCGTGGCGGACGAATGATTCAAGATCGCCGGCCCCTTGGCCGCCTGCCCCGAAGGTGGCCACTTGCACTTTTCCATTGGGCGATGCGGCCCACGAGCGGGACGTCACAAACGGGGCGCAGATCGAAGCGGCAACGGCGCCGCGCAGGAAATGGCGGCGAGACAGTGGAATGGAGCGGCGAGATGTCATCGATCAGAATGGAAACAGATCCGCTCGTCGCGCAAGTAGGGAGATACCCGAGGCGCGCCTCCGGTCGGAAGCGTCAAACCGGCGCGCCCCGGTAGCCGGCCGCTTACATGGTCAATTTCCACGGTCCGCGCAGCGAGCAGGACAACAGCGCGTTGGCCGGCTCGTCACGGCCGAAGTTTTCTGCGGCCGGGTCGTAGGTGACGGGCCGGTCGAGGGCCGCAGAAATGGCGCCAAGATGGCACATCGTGGCGGCCCGGTGAGCCGCCGGGGCCGGAGCCGCCGTTTGTCC
>JALRGB010000665.1 GCA_023253575.1 Verrucomicrobiales bacterium | reverse complement strand
ATTACATGGTATGACGCGGTAAAGTGGTGCAATGCGCGCAGCGAGATGGAGGGGCTTACGCCCGTGTACTATACCAATGATGCACAGACGACGATCTACAAGACGGGCTCGGTGGATGTGACAAATGCCCAAGTGAAATGGACAGCCAATGGCTACCGCCTGCCGACGGAGGCGGAATGGGAGAAAGCCGCAAGGGGAGGTCTTTCGGGCAAGCGCTTCCCTTGGGGTGATACGATCAGCCACAGTCAGGCGAATTATTATAGCGATAGCTTCTTTTCCTACGACATCAGTCCGACGCGTGGGCTCCATCCGACCTATGAGGAAGGCAATCGACCCTACAACTCGCCCGTGGAAAGTTTTGTGGCGAATGGATATGGGTTGCATGATGTGACGGGAAACGTCTTCGAATGGTGCTGGGATCGGTACGACGCGACTTATTATCGATCCTCCCCAGAGACTGATCCGCGCGGGCCGTCCTCGGGCTCGGTTCGGGTTGTTCGCGGCGGCTCCTGGGACGGCAGTGCTACGTTCGCCCGCGTAGCGTTCCGCTATTGGACCTCTCCGTCGCGCTGGTTCAATGACTTCGGGTTCCGTCCGGTCAGAGGACTTTAGTTTTCAGTATCCAGCCATCAAGAAGGCGGGCCGGAGGAGAACCGGAGCGTGATGGTGAAGGAACGACCGACCGGATTTGTGGAAGCTGTTTCGTACACGTTTCTTGAAGGATGTGGCCTAGGGGCCAATTGTGCTGCTTTCAGGATGATTTTATGCAGGCTCTGGGCGGTCGGCGGTGGTGAGGTATTTTCGCTGGCTGATGGGGGGGGTTATTTTTTCCGGTAGGCGGCGGGTCCGAGGTGGAAGTGTTGTCGAAAAAGGCGGGTGAAGTGGTGGCGATTTTTGAAGCCGACGGAGGAAGCGATGTCTTCGATGCTGCGGTTGGTGGTGAGCAGGGCGTGGGCGGCGGTTTTCATGCGCACTTGTTGGACGTGGACGGCCGGGGTGGTGCCGACCTCGGCGTGGAACCAGCGGATAAATGCGCCCTCGGAGAGGCCGGCGTATTTGGCAAGGGCGGCATTTGAGAGGGTGGCTTCTGGATTTTTGGCGATGAAGGCGAGCAGGGAGGCGGTTTTTTCCGGGACGGTGGCGAGGGTGGAAGGGTTGAAGTTGGCGACGGCTTCGTGGAGCAACGCGCTGGCGGTGTGGCCGGTGGCCCGGACGTCGGAAGCGGTGCGGAGGCGAGTGACGAGTTGCCGGATCAGGGCGCGCAGCGGTGGAGTGAGTGGCAGGCTGAGGGGTTGAGCGGGCGGGTGGCGGAGCGGCGAGTTCATGCCGAAGTGAATCCACAAGTGGGGCACGCCGGCTTCGCCTTCGCAGTCGAATACCGTGCCGTCAGGAATGAGGATGAGGCGGTCGGGGTCGAGCGGCCAGAGACGGTCCCGGTGCCGCACTTTCCAGCCGGGGCGGGGGTTATGATAGAGCCGCCAGAACGGGCTGAACACGCGGGGAAAATGCCATTGCAGGCCGCGGGGCAGCCAGCCGACTTCATGCAGCACGAAGAATCCGCCGGCTTCTCGCGAGAGTTCGGTCAGGGCGACTCCATGCGGGGTGCGCGGGTCGCTGTAGCCACTGCGGGCGGCGGGCGGCTGGTCAGGAGTGGACATGTCCTGACTGAAAAGCGGAAACAGACACTGAAAAGACGATTTATGTCAGGATTAGATACAAACGAATCGATTTGCGACATAGACCAGAGGGCGGTGGAGGTGACCATTTGGCGTGAAAATGAATGTTTCCGGAATCTTTCCAATGCGGTGGCGCGGGCGCTGGCCTAGGGCTCTCCATTTTTCCCGCGGTGTTTTGGCGTGTCGGCTGGTGGCGGCTGGGGTGGTCGTCGTGATGGAGGGCGGGGGTACGGTGCCCGTTTTGGCGGCGGAGGCGCCGGTGGATTTTAATCGCGAGGTGCGACCGATTTTATCGGATCGATGTTTTGTTTGTCATGGGACGGATGCGGCCACGCGCAAAGGCGACCTTCGGCTGGACGATCGTGCGGCGGCGTTGGCGGTGCTGGCTCCTGGGGAGCCGGGGCATTCAGAAGTGGTGGCTCGCATTTTTTCTGATGATGTGGACGACGTGATGCCGCCGCCCGAGTCTAATCTGAGTTTGAGTGCGGACGAGAAGGAGGTATTGCGCCGCTGGATTGCTGAGGGTGCGGAATACCAAGGTCACTGGGCGTTCCAACCGGTAGTGGCCCCGGTGGTGCCGGAAGCCAGCGGACTGCCCGGTGCCCAAGGAAACGAGATCGACGTCTTGGTCGCGGAGCGTTTGCAAAAAGAAGCGCTTTCCCTGCAGCCGATGGCGGCCCCCGCGCGGCTGTTACGGCGGTTGAGTTTTGATCTGACCGGGTTGCCGCCCGGACTGGCTGAGTTAGATGCTTTTGGCGAGGCCATGACTGCGCCGGCGGCCGATCCAATGGCGGTGGTGGCGGCTGCGGTCGACCGCTTGTTGGCCTCGCCGCATTTTGGCGAGCGCATGGCGGCCGACTGGCTGGATGTGGCGAGGTTCGCTGATACCTTTGGTTATCAATCTGATGCTACGATGCAAGTATGGCCGTGGCGCGACTGGGTGATCCGTTCGTTTAATGAAAACCTTCCATTTGACCAATTTATCACGTGGCAGCTAGCGGGAGATTTACTGCCGGGAGCGACTCGGGACCAGCAGCTGGCGACGGCCTTCAACCGGCTGCACCGCCAGACCAATGAAGGGGGGAGTGTGAACGAAGAATTCCGGGTGCAGTATGTGGAAGACCGGGTGGAGACCTACGGCATGGCCTTTCTGGGATTGACCGTGGGGTGTGCCAAATGTCACGACCACAAATACGATCCGATGACACAACGCGATTATTATTCGCTTTTTTCGTATTTTCAAAACGTTGATGAGAGCGGGTTGTATTCACATTTTACGGATGCGACGCCCACGCCGGCATTGAGTTTGGGCACGGTTGAGCAGGAGCGTGAGCGGGCGTTGGCGGCGGCGCGAGTGGTTCGGGCGGAGGCGGAGCTGGCCTTACAGCGGCCGTTGCGGCGCGGGGTTTTCGCGGAGCGGGAGAGGGTCGGGTTGGTGGCGGCTGGGGACGGGGCGTGGCCTGATGAGATCGGGCGTTTTGCGTTGGACGAGGTCAAAGACGGACGGGTGTTGAATGCGGTCAACGAGGCCGAGCCAGGTCAGGTTTTTGACGAGGTGGCGGTCGTTCCGGGGCGGCACGGGCAGGCGTTGCAGTTCAGTGGCGAGAACAACATCAGCCTGAGTCTGGGCGGGAAGTGGACCCGTGATGATGCTTTTTCGGTGTCGTTGTGGATCAACCCTCCGGCGGTTATGGAGCGCGCGGTCGTTTTTCATCGGTCCAAGGCCTGGACGGATGCGGCGAGCAATGGGTACGAACTTTTGATTGAAGACGGGCGGCTGAGTGCGGCCTTGATTCATTTTTGGCCGGGCAATGCCTTGCGGGTGGTGACGCGCGACCGGTTGGCGGTCAACGAATGGACGCATGTGGCATGGAGTTATGACGGCTCGAGCCGGGCCGCCGGGTTGCGGTTGTTTGTCAACGGGGTTGAAGCGGCGGTCGAAGTGGTGCGGGATGCCTTGACCAAGGACATCAACCGTGGAGGCGAAGACCGGCTGACTTTTGGCCAGCGGTTTCGCGACCGTGGATTCAAGGGTGGGGCCATTGATGATGTGCGTCTGTTTGGGCGGGCGCTCAGTCGGCTGGAGGCGGCGGCGTTGAGCGGGGTTGGTTCTCTGACGCCGGGCGGGGCTGGGTCGGGGCCGCTGGTTTCGCAGGATGATGAATTTGAGTATTTCCTGCTGGCGGTGGACCGGCCGTACCGGGACGCTCTGGCGGGCCTGCGCGACCTGCGTCGGGCGCGCAGTGCGTCGGGAGACGGGCTGCCTGAGATCATGACCATGCGCGAGCTGCCCTCGCCGAAGCCGGCCTTTGTGCTGGCGCGCGGGGCGTACGATGCGCCGACCGATCCCGTTTCGGCTCGGACGCCGGAGTTTTTACCGCCGCTGACGGGTGCTGCCCCGGCGAACCGGCTGGGGTTGGCACAGTGGACGGTGGCCCGGGAGAACCCGCTGACGGCGCGTGTCCTCGTCAACCGGTTGTGGCAGTCGTTTTTCGGCGTGGGGCTGGTCCGGACGCCGGAAGATTTCGGGGTGCAGGGGGCGTTGCCGAGCCATCCGGAGCTGCTCGATTTTCTGGCGGCGCGCTTCATGGATTCCGGCTGGGATTTTAAGGCGTTGGTTCGTTTGATGGTCACCTCGCGAACGTATCTTCAGGATTCGACGGTGGGTGGGGATGTGCGCTCGAGGGATCCGGACAATCATTTACTTTCGCGCGGGCCCTCATTCCGTCTCAGTGCTGAGCAGATTCGCGATCAGGCATTGCGGGCGGCTGGCCGGCTGGATCCGGCGGTGGGCGGGCCGAGTGTCGACCCTGATCAGGCCAACCGTCGTTCATTGTACACGTTTTGGAAGAGGACCATGCCGGATGTGCGCATGGATATTTTTGACATGGCCAAGCGCGAAGTTTGCAGCGCGCGGCGGCCGTTAACGCAGACGCCGCTGCAGGCGCTCACGTTGCTCAATGAGCCGACGTTTGCCGGCTGGGCCCGTCTGGTGGCCGAGCAGGCGGAGGCTGCTCATGCTGACGATGGTGATGCCATCACTACGATTTTCCGCACGCTGACCAGCCACCGGCCGACCGACCGGCAGCTGCAAATTTTGCGGGAGTTGCTCGTGGAACAAGCCTCCGGCTCGTCCCTCGAACCCGCCGCGGCCCGCCGCCACGGCCTGCAAGCGGTGGCCCAAGCCGCCATGAACTTCGACGAAAGCGTGATGAAACGCTGATCCCCATGACTCCGATGACTCACCCGTTTATGTCGCCCGTTGATCCCATCCGCCACGCGTCCTTGCTGACCCGAC
>JALRGB010000621.1 GCA_023253575.1 Verrucomicrobiales bacterium | reverse complement strand
ATCGGGGAACGGTGGCCAACGATCGGGCGCATTTTTGTGGAGGGGCGTTGGTTCATCCTCAGTGGGTGGTGACGGCAGCGCATTGTGTGGATCGGCTCCGGCCGTCGGTGGTGGAGGTGGTCGTGGGGGCACATAATTTACGCACGGATCGGGCTCCGGCGGTGCAGCGGGTGGGTGTTCGGGAGATTGTATTGCATCCGTTGTATGATCGTATGACGAGCGAATTTGATGTGGCGCTGGTGTTATTGGCGGTGCCAATTGCTGGGGTGGCGCCCTTGGAGGTCATTGACAGTGCTGATTTGTGCGAACCGGGCGGGGAAGCGACGGTAATGGGGTGGGGGGCGACGGTGGGGGATGGCACGGGATTTTCGGAGGTCTTGCGCGAGGTGGTGGTGCCTTTGGTATCGCTGGCGGAGGCTAATGCGGCGGAGGCATTTGCTGGAAGCTTGACGGCGAACATGTTGCCGGCGGGTCCGGCGGATGGGGGGCGGGATTCCTGTCAGGGTGACAGTGGTGGTCCGCTGGTGGTGGTGGGGCCGGACGGGGTGGCTCCGATGCTGGCTGGCGTGGTGAGTTTTGGGGCGGAATTCTTGGATTGCGGCGCGCCTGGCGGGTACGGCGTTTACACGCGGATGCTTGGGATGCGTCCCTGGCTGTACGGTTTGATGCGGCCCGAGTATGCAGGGTGGGAGGCGTCGACGGGCGCGGTTGGCGAGCGCCGGGATCCGGATGGGGATGGGCTCACGAATTGGGAGGAGTTTCTCTGGGGGAGCGATCCTTGGCGTGGCGTGGGAAGTGGGATGGGTGGGCGAATGGAGTGGGCGACGGACGGGGCGGGTTTTGCTGGTCCGGTGTTTACTTTTTCGCGGCGCACGGCGCCGGAAGTGAGCACGCGGGTGTTTCATGGAACGGACTGGCGCTGGGGGTGGCAACCGGTGGATGACGCGTCGATGGTGGTTGTTCCGGCGCTGGCCGGGGAGCGGGTGGCTGGTTATGAAACGGTGAGGGTGCGCGGGTCGCGGCTGTCGGGCCCGGCTGGTTTTTACCGGGTGACAGGCGCGACGGCTCCGGTGTATGTCGCGGGGCCGCGGTTCATCGAGGCGGGTCAGACGTTGCGTCACACCCTGCATGATCTGGATCCAGTGATTGGCGGCCTGCGGGCCAAAGATTACTCCTTGATCCAGCTTCCGGCGGAGGTCTCATCGGAATGGGTGGTGACGGCGCGGTCGGCCGAATTTAATGTAGGACTTGAGTTGGTGGCGGCGGCGACCGGAACGGTGGTACAGCGTTCGGTGGCCAATTCCGCGGGTGGCACCGATGAGATGATGACTTTTTTGCTCAGTGAGCCGGGCGGGCATCTGATACGTGTGACGGCGACCGCAGGCGGATTGGCGGCGGGTGGGGCCTTCACTTTGACGTGTCGGCCGCGGGTTGCGGGCGGCAGGTGATGAGATGGGCGACCGGCGTGGGCCGCGGGCTTGCGGGCCAGATGTCGTTTACGGAGTGGTCTGAATTTTGAGGCGCAGGAACATGCTGGTGGTGGTGGGCACGGTGGCGGAGTGGGTGCCATCGGGAGCGACGGAGATGAGCGGGGCGGGGACGGTCGTCCAGGTGATGAGGTCAGCCGATTGCTGGCAGGTGAGGGAGCAGGCGACATTGTTTTGGTATCGGGGTTTCCACGTCATGCCGGCCATGGTGCCAGATCCATCTGTCCAATGAACGGGCAGGGTGACCGGCCCGCCGGGAAACGGGGTGTTTCCGTCTAGGGCAAATTCGATGATGTTGGCTACGGCGTCGCCGTCCGGATCATCGCCGGGGCCGCGCTGCCCGGCGGGGGCGCCGCTGGCGGTCATGAAGTCATCGAAACCGGTAGTGGCGGCCAGGCCGAGTACGTTGACGATGATATCTCGGTCAGTGAGGACTGGGGATGCAGCGAAAGGAACCGGGTCCTGTGTCCGTAGAGCGCTTTGTACGAGCTGGGCGATGATCGCGTGCATGGCGGTGCCTGGGTGAAATCCATCATGGGCGAAGAGGTATCGATGGTGGGCGGTGGCTGGAGCCGATGCGGGTAAGTCATCCGGTCGGTTGAGGAAGGACACGCCACCGATGACGAGGGAGTCTGCTTCGATGAGGCTGGCGGTCAGAGATTCCACATCGACCCATGTGCCGCCGAGCGATTGTTGAGTCCAAGCGCAGAGCTCTGCGTTGAGCGCTTTTAACGCGGTGGTGATGCGGGCGGTTCGCACGTTGTCAGTCGGGGCTGATTCGCGAACCTTGGGGGTGCCTCCGACGTGGGGCACGGCGCAGACGACGATGGGCAGTCCGGGCTGTGCTGACTGGACCTGCAGGGCGACGGCTTGGATGCTTTGGCGCAGGGAGTTCATTAGCGGCTGGGGATTGCCCGCTCCCGTGCCATCGCCGTCGTAGATCGTTTGGTAAGTAATGGGGATCCCGTTGATGGTGCAGGAGGGATCGCTATTACCAAAGCGCAGGTCATTGCCGCCGCACCAGATGACGGCGGCTGAGGTTGAACTGAGCTGGCTGGCCAGCCGGGCCGGAGTTTCTCTCCATTCCGGGGCGAAGAGCAGCAAAGTGGCTACGCTGGCATCGCTGGTGATTTCTTCCAGATTTTGATTCGTGATCAGATTGCGCAGGGCGCGCGCGGTGGCGCCGGGGACGGCCCAGTTGTATTCATGACCGAGCAGCCTCAAGTCACTCCAGCGGTTGAACAATGTCCCTTTGTAAACTCCTTGGTCGAAGTGCTCGTGGCGTTGTTCATTGAGGATTTCAGACCAGTTGCGTGCGGCTGGGTGGGTCGGGTCAATTCCTGAAATCAGGCCGGGGAGGCCGGGGAAGGTGAGCTGGTATTCCTTGGTGAGGCTGTCGCCCAGCACGGTGACATGTTCCACGGCCGATATGGGGGTTGTCATTGCGACCATGAAAAGAAGGAGGGTGGCTGGCAGTTTCATGTTGCTCAGTATGCCTCGGATTGGCTGTCAGGTCGAGGCCGGAGTTGCCTTCTGGATCGGCGCGATGTCGCATGGCTGTCCTCGCTTTCTGGTTTTGTTCGTGCAGGCCCTGGGTCGGGGGGTAGAAAATTCTCGACAAAAACGTCAATCCTGCCTTGCGTCGCCGCTCTGGTCCCTGTCTGCTTGTTTTTAATTCAGTTGATGTGGCTCCATTGTCAAAAGCAAGTAGTGATAGGACACGAGTCTATTGACATATCCGAGCTCATGGGCTGGTTTTTGCGAAACGCCTTCAGCACAACATTACTCCATGCTAACAATGATCAATCGTCGAAAAATGGTTCATGGCATGGCCGCCGGTGTGGGGGCCTTGATGGGTGGGGATTTGTTCTCAACCCCTGCGTGGGCGGCTGAGTCATCGGTCATTCAAAGGCCCACCGCTCCCAAGCGCGTTATTTTCTTCCTGCAAAACCACGGTTTTGACCCGTTGACCTGCATCCCCAAGGGACTGACTGAAAGCGGCAGTCTTAACGGTGTGGCGCTCGAAAAGCCAATGCAGGCTCTGGAACCGTATAAGGACCGGATGCATGTGATCACTGGACTGCATGGTCGCCATACGAGCCCCGGGCATAGCGCCTACTTTGGGGCTCTCGGTGCCTTTCGTGGAGGCACCGGCGTGCCGCCGTCGGCCGCGACCATTGATTATGCCCTCGG
>JALRGB010000625.1 GCA_023253575.1 Verrucomicrobiales bacterium | reverse complement strand
CTTTTGGCTCGAACCCGAAAACGGCCGGCACCCCGCCCGATCAGCCGACAGTCGCCATCAACAACGCCTATTTTGAAATCACCCACGCTCAGCGCGCGGGGGCGCTCGATGTTGAATTCGTCACCGAAACGTCAGCCCATCTCGACGTCTGGTCACCCGTCGAGACGCCCATCATCCATACTTCCGCGATGAGCTCCGACTCGATCGTCGTGGTGACTCGGCGCGATCCGCAAGCCGTCACCCCGTTCATCAATGAAACCCGGCGGTTTTGGCGCGTTCGCGCTTTGCAGAAACCCGTGAATTGAAAAAACGAGCGGTTGGTATCAGTCGTCGGAAACGGCACATCAGTCATTATCCATTTGGGGGAGGGCGGGGTATGCCGGCGATGAATGTTAGACCGTCGACGCCACGGAAATTTTTCTGATAATCAGATGTGTGTAAGGATTCGCAGTTTGAAAGTAGATAAAATATCCCTTGTTGATGAGTAGCTTTACCCTCTTTTTATCCAGAAAAACCTTGCAAAAATGCTATTCTGGCGAAAGCTATCATCTAATCTGATAATCAGAAACCAAACTTGTTGAGACTTGTCCGTCGAAATTTGCCATTATCTGGCGCATATATTCATCATGCCACCCTCTTTATTGTTCTCTGAAGCGTCTACGCAGCAGGATCTTGTCCGCAGCTTGATTCGCTACATTCAGTCTGATCGTCTAGCGGCCGGCGACCAGTTGCCCCCGATCCGCGCGTTGGCGGCGCGATTTGGGGTTACGGGGAGTGCGGTGCGTGATGCGCAGATTCAGCTGCAGACGATGGGTATGATCAAGATACTTCCTCGCAGTGGCGCGTTTGTGCAGTCGGTTAATTTTGCTCCGCTGGTTGGTGCGTTGACTGACACGATGGACAACGCATTGATGCAGGCGGACCCCAGTTTGTTTCATCTTTTGGATGCCCGGCAGTTGATTGAGGTCGAGTGCGCCAAGGCGGCGGCGCGGCGGCGGCGTCTGGAGGATTTGTTGCCGATCCGCGAGGCGCTGGCGGCGACGCTGGCGGCGGCGGAACCGCTTGATGAAAATGCGTCGACGGAGGCGCGTATGGCCCATTATGACGCGGATATGCGTTTTCACCTTGCCATTGCTGAGTTGGCGGGTAACCCGGTTTTGACCACAATGTTGCGTTCGCTGTTGGGTTTGCTGAAGCCCCACTTGGTGCAGATTCCGTGGCGCCCAGAGCGCAAGGAGCTGACTGTGAATGCGCATTTGGAATTATTTGAAGCGCTGCATTCTGGCGATGTCGAGAAGGTGCGTCATCGCATGAGCCAACACACCGGGATGGCGCGCGATTCATTGCTCAAGAACATGTGGTCTTCCTCCTCTATGCGCGCCTGATTTTTTAACACGGTCTATTCCACCTTGGTGACATCTCGCCGATCATCATTGATTTTTATCTGTTGGGCTGCCGCGATGTTTGTCGGCGGCCTCAGCGCGATTGTTTTGGCGTCGGATGAGAAAGCGTCTTTGGCGTCGTTAGTGTCGGTAGCCTCGTTGGAAAGCAGCGAAGCCGCGGCGTTTTTCGAGCGTGAAGTGGCTCCAATTTTCGAGCAGCGTTGTTTTAGCTGCCACAGTCATGCGGCTGGCAAGGCGAAGGGTGGGCTGGTACTAGATTCGCGGCGTGGATGGGAGCAAGGCGGCCAGTCCGGAATAGCTGTCATTCCTGGCCAGCCCGGAGAGAGCCTGCTTATGAAGGCCGTACATCACCGGGACGAGGCCCTTCAGATGCCGCCGGAGGAAAAACTCCGGGAGGTTGAAATCGCCCTGTTGGAGAAATGGATTGCCATGGGCGCACCCGACCCAAGGACTGCCGGGGTGACGGCGTCGAATCCAGAAAAACTGTGGGCGCTCGAGCCAATCAGAGAGCCCATGGTGCCGTCCGTGCGCCATCGGGACTGGGTGCGCAATGAGATTGATGTCTTCCTGCTCGCCCGCCTTGAGCAGGCCGGTCTGGCGCCTGCTCCGGACGCGGACCGGTACACCTTGCTTCGCCGGGTGAGCTTTGATCTGACTGGGCTGCCTCCGACGCCGGATGAAATTGATGCCTTTCTCAACGATACGGCTCCGGGTGCTTATGAACGCGTTGTTGCGCGTTTGCTTGATTCAGAAGGATTTGGCGATCACTGGGCCCGGCATTGGTTTGATTTGTCCTGTTATGCTGATCTGGCTGACATCCAGGGCAACGTTTTGATTCGCGATGCGTGGCGCTATCGGGATTATGTCATTGCGGCCCTTAATGCGGACAAGCCTTTGGACCGATTTATACACGAGCAAATTGCGGGTGACCTGCTGCCATTCCAGTCGGCTGCGGAGCGACGCGATTTAATCATCGCCACCGGCTATCTTGCCATCGGGCCGTGGACTCTGCAGAATTACATCAAGGGGCAGCTCGACGCGGACGTGGTTGACCACCAGATCGACCGGATCGGGCGCACGTTTTTGGGGCAGACGATCTCATGCGCGCGCTGTCATGATCACAAATTCGACCCCATCCCGACCGCTGACTATTATGCGCTGGCTGGGATTTTTCACAGCACCCGCACGACCCGTTACGATGGCCCTGGAGTCTGGAGCGCGATCACTCACGTTCCACTCCCGCCGGTGGAAACATTCCCGGATGAAGTGGCGCAGCGCCAGAAGTCGATCGAGGAAATCGAAGTCCGGCGGCGAATGCGGCAACTCGAACTCACCTCACTCCTGCAGACGATTCCTAGCGCCACTACCGTTAATGTTCTCGTCATGCAGCAGGGAATCGCGGCAAATGCGAAAGACCATGTCTACGAGGTGAAATTCGAGGCGGCACCGAGCGTGTGGGCGGACGCCCAGCAGGCGACGACGGCGGCGGATGGTTTGCAAATCGATGTTCTCCGCGGTGATGGCTCTGTGCTGGCTGGGCACCAGCACCAGCCTGGTTCGTGGGCTGGGACAAAAGAGGGGCCGATGATGAAAACGGCCGGCTTCAGTTATGTGGGCGACGGTTCGGGTGACGTTCGCCTTCGTATTACGAGTTCTAGTCCTGGCAGCGGGCGGTTTGGTGGGGCGGTGGATGATCTGGTCATCAGTGATGGTTTGATCCGCCACTTTAGTGAGGATTTTGACCGACTGGTGGTCGGCGGGGTAGTGGGAGCGCAGGCTGGCACTGCCCTTCCGGTGTTGGCTGGCGCCAGTGTGCCTGGCTGGGTGGGGGCGGGGATCAGTCATTCGCATGCAGTCGACCTTGGTGGCGGCGATTATGCGCTGCAGATCTTCGGAGGCGACCCCGGGCCATTGGCTGCCGTGCAGCCGTCTGGCGACGCGGAAAAACGGGCGCATGCTCGCGCGCTTGATCTGCAAATGGAAGTAGCAGCGGCTAATCTAAAAATCAACGAGCTGCGTGAACTTCAGGCTCCGGAGCTTGCTCTTGCGGTGTGTGATGTGGATGTGCCGGCTGACGGGCCTATTTTTAAGCGCGGCGATTTCCTGTCGCCCGGCCGCGTAGTGCCGCGCGGTTTTCTGAGTGCCGTGCCGGTTGCTGGCGAATATCCTATTGCGCCGGGCACCAGCGGGCGCCTGCAGCTGGCGCAGTGGCTTACTGATCCGGAGCATCCGCTGACTTCGCGGGTTTTGGTCAATCGTCTCTGGCATCATATTTTCGGCCGGGGGCTGGTGCGTTCGGTTGATTATTTCGGTGTGCATGGTGAGCGGCCGAGCCATCCGGAGCTGCTTGATTTCCTCGCGCGGCGTTTGCGGGTGGACGACCAATGGTCGCTCAAGAAATCGGTGCGACGACTTGTGCTTTCGCGTGCTTATCAGATGGCTTCGGCGCCTGATGCGGCGGCGGCGGCTGTCGATCCCGACAACCGTCTGCTCTGGCAGATGCCGCGGCGGCGGCTGGGTGGTGAGTTGCTTCGCGACGCCATGCTCGCGGCCAGTGGCCAGCTTGATCCGGGACGTGGTGGTCCCAGCCTCGGGCTTGAGCTGCCTGATAATATTGCCGGTGCGGGCGGCAACGTGAACCCGGCGACGTGGGGAGGTAAAATTGCGGCGGCCGTCGCCAACCGCCGCACGATCTATTTTCCCATGATGCGCGAGCGTCCGCAGGGGGATCTGGAAATCCTCAGCATCTTTGATTTTCCCCATCCCAATGAGATCACTGGCGCCCGTGCTGAAACGACGGTGGCCACGCAGGCGCTTTTCCTGATGAATGCCCCGTTGGTCAAACTCCAAGCCCAGCGGCTCGCGGAGCGCCTAGCGAAGGAAGTGCCCGGCGATGAACGGGCCCGCTTCGACCGGCTTTATTTGCTGACTGTGAACCGCCCGGCGGATGCCGTGGCGACAGAAACCGCCATGGCTTTTCTTGATGAATGCACCAAAGACGCTGGTGCTCAGCCTGAAGCGCGGGCCGGGGCGTGGATCCAGCTCTGCCATGCTGTCCTCGGCTCCAACAATTTCCTCTTCCGCGAGTAGACGCATTCCACTCCCATCCGTCATACAAATTCCGTTATGAAGTGTGTCATTCCATCGCCCGTCTCCTCCCGGAGGAGCTTCCTTCGCACCTCGGCCTGCGGATTTGGCTCATTGGCGCTCAATGCGCTCTTGCAGCATCAGAGCTGGGCCGGTTCGGCCGCGGCTAGCCCGAACGGGGCGCCGTTGGCCGCCCGGCCGCCACACTTTCCGGCGCGGGCCCGGCGCGTTATTTTTCTCTTCATGAAGGGAGGTCCGTCGCACATGGATTTATTTGATTACAAGCCCCAGCTGGTCAGTCGGTCAGGTGGGGTACTACCCTACCAACTTCCGAGTACCGAGGCCACGGTCGGCCTCGAGGCGACCCGCCTGCTCGGCCCGGTTTCTGGTTTTAAACATCAGGGCCAGTCCGGGCTTTTCATGTCCGATCTGTTGCCGCTCATCGGCCGTCATGCGGATGACCTTTGTCTACTGCGTGCGATGCATGCCGACAGTCCGAATCATCCGGTAGCCATCCGTCAGCTTCACACCGGCAACCTCTTCGACGTCGTTCCTTCCATGGGATCATGGCTTTCCTACGGATTAGGTACTGAAAATCAGCAACTTCCATCCTATGTGACCATTCTCCCTGGCGAGGGCGAGCGAAATTTCAGTAGTGCTTTTCTTCCGGCCATTCATCAGGGGACCGCCATTCAGGACGTCGGGGTCAAAGCTGGGCAGGATCCGATCCGTCATCTTGCTGACCCAGATATTTCTCGTGATGTGCAGCGGCGTCGGCTCGACTTGATCCAGACGATGAACCGTCGCCAGCTGAGCCGGTTGCAGGCTGACCAGCAAATGGAAGGCGTTATCGAGTCATTCGAGCTCGCGTTCCGTATGCAGACGGAAACCCCGCGCTTAGTGGACTTAGCTCGTGAGTCGCAGGCGACTCTCGACTTGTATGGCATTGGCCGGGCGCCGACCGACCAGTTTGGCCGTCAGTGCTTGCTAGCTCGTCGGCTGGCCGAAGCCGGGGTGCGCTTCGTGCAGGTCACCCTCGACGGGTGGGATCATCACAGTGGAATTGCCGGGGGGCTGAAAAACCTTTGTTCGCAATGTGACCAGCCGGTCGCCGGCCTGCTTACCGATTTGAAATCACGTGGGCTGTTGGACGAGACGCTAGTTTTGTGGGGTGGCGAATTCGGGCGCACCCCGCACGCCCAAAACGGCGACGGCCGCGAGCATAACCAGCATGGTTTCACAATGTGGATGGCTGGCGGGGGCGTCAAAGGGGGCGTCGTCCATGGAGCGACTGACGATTTCGGCTATCACGGCGTTGATGGTAAAGTCCACATCAACGACCTGCACGCCACCATGCTCCACCTCCTCGGTCTCGATCACGAAAGACTGACCTTCGAGCACCATGGTCGCCCGTTCCGTCTCACCGACGTCGCCGGCAAAATCGTCCGCGAAATCATGGCTTAGTTCCGATTTCCCCAGAGTCACTTCCATCGGGCTTCCGGTCCGAAACACCCGCCAGCCGAGAACCTTTCGAATCAACAACCCCACACTCACCTTTATGCCATTAAATCCACTTCGCCAAAAACTCCGTTCCAACCAGGGCACGCTTGGCCTCTGGGTCACGATGGAATGCGCCAGTATCACCGAGATCGCGGTCGCCCTGAATATTGACTGGGTGGTGGTCGATATGGAGCATGGGCACCTTGATTACAAAGATGCAATGGACCACATTCGGGTCGTGCGCGAGACTGGCACCAGCGTCATTGTTCGGGTGTCGGACATCCGCGAAGACTGCGTGAAACGGGCGCTCGATATGGGGGCGCATGGTGTCATTTTGCCGCTGCCGCGTTCGGCGGCGGATGTAGAGCGCGGGTTCCGTTATGGTCGTTACGCGCCCCGGGGAGCGCGTGGTATTGGTGGGGAGCGCGCGGTCAAATGGGGGCTGGGTTTCAAGGATTACCTGCAGATTGCCAACGAGGAGACGATGATAATTCCGATGATTGAAACTCGCGAGGCGGCTGCGGACATTGACAACATCTTGGCGATTGACGGGCTGGAGGCTATCTTTCTTGGGCCGGCCGATATGTCGGCGACCTTCGGTCATCTTGGCGAGTGGGAGGGTGGGGAAGTGGCCCAGCTGAATCTGGACCTTCTGGAGAAGGCGGCTGCTCGGGGCATTGCCACCGGGGTGGTTGGCACCAGCATCGATGACGCCCGGCAACGCCAGCAGCAAGGGTTTAAGATGATCGCGCTGGGCTCGGATGCCGGTCTGCTCATTCGCAGTTTGCAGCAAGGATTGAGCGCCCTC
>JALRGB010000615.1 GCA_023253575.1 Verrucomicrobiales bacterium | reverse complement strand
GATCGGTGCGCAATGCCTCGGCCAGCATCGCCCGGTAGCGAAGCTCGTAAATGTTCAACGGCAACAACGCATGGGGAAAAACATTGCATTCCGCAAGCGTAATGACCGGTATGGATAAGGGTAACGCCATCGGACAAACTAGATCAGGTTATTGGATTAACGCCAAGGATGCGCACTTGGACGCCGCAAGACGCTGCCGCCCGCACCGGCCCAGCCTCCGGAACCGGCAGCCGGTTGGATAAAAACAGTTCATCCACCGCCAACTCCCCCACTTCCACCGACGAAATTAAATACGGATCGTGCGCCACCACCCCGGAAAATAACCTCCCGCGCCCACCATCATGCGCAAAAAGCCGGTACCGCTCGACCAGAAAAAAATCCAATGACCCAGCCACCGCCGCCGTCGCCGTCGGACCCGGCCGCCACTTCAGCCGCGCCGAGGCCAGCTCATCCCGACACCGGCTGGAAAAATCGCGCCAACCACCGCCGTCTACCCCACACGCCATGTCCGCATCACGGTAGTTTAAATGAAAAAACCGCCTCGCAATCGCACACGCCAAGGGTTGGTCGCAATCCAGTGAATAAAACCAAACTCCCGGCCGCCCCCGCACGTCACGCACATACGTGCGCACATTCAGCTCCCAAAACCAAGACAATCCAGGCACCGGTGGCAAAAATCGCGGTCGCACCGCCGCCATCCGAAAAGGCACCACCCCCACCCACGCCCGCCCCGCATGGGTGTCGACCGTCAATCCCGGCGGCAACGTGGCCTGTATCACCCGCGGATCGAACTCCCAATGCAAAAAAAGCAGATCATCCCATCGCTGCCACATCACAACCGGCCCGGCCGTCTCCGGCCGCTCCCCATGAGTCTCAGGCTCGCCCATGCCCGCCCTACGACCGTCCATGTCGTCGATTCAGGTTTTTCTCGAAATGCGGGACCAGCCGCCCCCCAATCCACTCCCGCGCCGCTTCTAGGCCGCCGTCGCGATACACTCGCCCGATTTCCGCCTCCACCGCCGTCGGCGGCCCCAGACGGCTGAGAAATTGATTGGACGTCAGCTCCGCAAAAAGCCCCGCCTCCAGCCGCCCTTCACGCGCCAAAATCCACTCGCGCACCACCAGCGACAATGCCGCATCCCCGAGCCACGCTTCCTCGCGCTCAAGCCGGACCGCATCCTCCTTCATCCGATTGACAGCCATAGAGTTGTTAGTTAAGCGAAGGATCCTCCGGCATCCGCGCTAGCAAACCAAAATGCGGCCCCATCGAGCGCAGCAAATCCTCCCACAGCGTCGCCGGACTACTCATCGCCACCACCTCCGGCGCCGGCTTGCGCGTAATCCACGCCCGCTGCTTTAGCTCGTTCTCCAACTGACCTTCACCCCACCCAGAATACCCAATAAAAGCCCGTACCTCGCCCCCACCCTGCCGGAAAAGCCGCGCATCATCCACCGACAAATGCGTCGTAAAATCCAGCCGGCCCGCCACCCCATCCCACGACAACAAAGCAAAGGTCAGCCGCTCCGGACCGACCGGTCCACCATGAAAAATCGGCACCTCCGCCAATGGCTGAAATACCGGGTCCGTCAGCAACTCACCCACCCGCTTGCCCATCGGACGATTCAACACATACCCATGCGCCCCCTGGTCCTGCTCATGGTCGGTCAATAATAAGACCGTCCGAGCAAAATTCGGGTCGCGCAGCGAAGGATCCGCCAAAATCAGCGATCCACGCAAATTCAACGGCCCAGGATTGTCAAAATCATCAGTCACCCGAAAAGAATAAAGTTTCCGCCATCAATTGTCATCGGCAGAATCCAGCCGAAACACATTTATTCACGCTTTTTTTCCAGCTCCCCCCTCACCCCGTCCATCCCACCACTCACCCATGCCCCTGGCCTACCTGTTCAGCCGCTACCCCGTGGTGTCACAGACGTTTTGTGATTCCGAAATGCTTTCTCTGGAAGCACAAGGACACCGTCTGGTCGTGGCCTCGCTCAACCCTCCTCCCACCAGCTTCCGCCACGAACGCCTCAGGACTCTCCAAGCAGAAGTTTTTTACCCCCCGCCCGCTTCCGTCCTTAAAGAAATCAGCATTCCTCCCGCCATGGCCACCCTCGCCGCCGCCCACGACGCCGCCTACGGAACATCATTCAAAGCCGCCACCCGCGCTCGCAATGCCGCTTGGCTGGCCCCCGTCCTCGCCCGCCAAGGAGTGCGCCACCTCCACATCCACTTCGCCAATCGCGCCACTCACACCGCCCTCTTTCTCAAAAAAGCCGGCTTCTCGTTCAGCTTCACCGCCCACGCCCAAGATTACATGGTCGACCTCGGAAGCGACCAACTCCTCCAAGAACTCGCCCGAGAAGCCGAATTTACCGTCGCCGTCAGTGACTTCAGCCAGCTCGACCTCCACCGCCGCTGCCCGGACAGCACGCACAAAATCCATCGCATCTACAATGGCGTGCGCCTCGCGGACTTTCCCCCCACCACCGCCGCTTCGCCCCCGGGAAGCCTACACATCGTCAGCATCGGACGGCTGATCGAATTCAAAGGATTCCACCACCTCATCGAAGCCGTGGCCCTACTGCGGTCCCAAGGACTGAATGTCACTCTCGAAATCATCGGCGAAGGACCATGGCGCCCGCAGCTGCTCGACCTCATCGCCAGCCATGCCCTCACCGGTCATGTCCAGCTGGCCGGGGTCCTCAGCCAGGAGTCGATCAAATCCCGCCTGGCCCGCAGCGATGTCTTTGCCCTCGCCTGCTGCATCGACGCTCAGGGAGCCAGCGACATCCTCCCAACCGTCATCATCGAGGCCATGGCCGCCCGCCTGCCCGTCGTCTCAACCCGCGTGGCCGGAGTTCCCGAAATGGTCGTCGACGGAGTGACCGGACGCCTGACACCGCCAGCGGACCCGGCCGCCCTCGCCGATGCCCTGCGCGAACTCGCAAGCGATCCCTCACTGCGGACCGCCCTCGGCACCGCCGGTCAGGCGCTCTGCGCCGAGAGGTTTTCGCTGGAAAAAACCGCCGGCGAGCTCAGCCAACGCTTTCAGCCCCTTCTCGTCCCATCGCCCGTCCGCCCCACCGACAGCGCCCCACACCGCCCGCCCACCACTCTCATCCTGTCCACTGACGCCGCCGAACCGGAACTGACGGCCCTCGTCGAAGGCGAGAACCGCGACGGCACAACTCCCCCGCTGGGCGTGCTCACGGTCA
>JALRGB010000481.1 GCA_023253575.1 Verrucomicrobiales bacterium | reverse complement strand
TTCACCTCGAAAATCGACATCAAATTCCGCAGTGGAAATGGGTACCACATGATCACCGCGTTCGGCGCGTCCCAGACGGCGACCCACCTGCTTCACTTCCGGGACTGAAAGAATTTGCTGTTCTACAACATCACAGATCCTGTTCATCTCCTCCAGGGAGGTGCCGGGAGCGGCGGTGGTCGAAACAAGGGCTGTTTCCTCCTTAAAAGCAGGCAGGAAATCTTTGCCCATTCTCGGGTAGAGGCTGAAGGCGGCGACCACGAGGGCAACCACCATCGCAAGCAACAAAATCGGCTGGTTGAGTCCAAATCGTAGCACCACGTGCTCCAATAACCACTTCATGCCGCGCGTGATGAAGCCATCGCTGTGTTCTACTCCATGCTTGGGGTTGAGGAGAAACGAACATAGTACAGGAATAGCAGCGAGGGACACAATGAAGGAAGCGATCATCGAAATGATCGTCGCGATGGCGATAGGGGCGAAAAGCTTTCCCTCTACGCCGCTCAAGCCCAGCAACGGCAAGAACACGAGAATGATCAGCAGAGTCGCATAGAGAATGGAATTTCGCACCTCGCCGGAGGCTTGAGCGATGACATGAAGTCGCGGATGCGGGTGCCGTCGTGCCGCATTCTCCCGCAGACGCCGGTAGACATTTTCCACGTCCACAATGGCATCATCAACCACCATCCCAATTGCGACGGCCAGACCACCCAGCGTCATACTGTTGACGCTAATCCCGAACCACTTGAAGGCGAGCAGCGTCATGGCAAAGCTCAAAGGCATGGCCATCAGGGTGATGAAAGTTGTCCGAAAGTTGAGCAGGAAGAGAAAAATGACCACCGTAACCATAATGGCCCCATCTCGAATAGCCTCCTTGAGATTGTCGATCGCATGATCAATAAAGTCTTTTTGTTGGAAGAGGAGCACCACTTCAATCCCCTCCGGGAGGGATGGCTTCAAGCCATCAAGGGCTTCCTTGATCTGCACGGTCAATTTCGAAGTATCAAATCCAGGAGCCTTCGTGACCGACATAATAACGCCGGGAGTGCCATTCACACTGGCATCCCCACGCATCGCCTCGATTCCCCATTCCACCCTGGCCACATCCCCGAGTGAAATGGGACGGTCATTCACCTTTTTGATGACGGTATCCGCGATGTCTTCCAACTGCACCGTCATGGAGAGGTTACGCACCATGATCTCTGTCGAGCCGGTGTTGATGAATCCACCGGTCGTAGTACTTGCGGCTTCCCCGGCCGCTTTTTCCAACTCTTCGAATGAGACATCGTTCGCCTGCATCCGATAAGGATCGGGCTGAATCTCAATCTGTTTCACTCCGCCGCCCATGTTAAGGATTTCGGCAATGCCCGAAATACTCTGGAGCCGACGGCGTATCGTCCAATCAGCCAGCGATCTGATTTCGCGAGGAGGAATCTTCCCGTCCTTGCTGTGGATGCCGACAAGCAGAATTTCACCCATGAGCGAGGCCACGGGCGTCATGAATGGCTGTACTCCCTCCGGTAGCTGTTCGCGAACCCCCTGCAGACGTTCCTGCACCAAGGTGCGTGCTTTGTAGATGTCGGTGCCCCATGAGAATTCAGCGAAGACGAGGGAGAGGGCGACATCTGAATTGGACCGCATCCGCGTCAGGCCACCAACGCCCATCAGGGAGCTCTCGATCGGCTGGGTGACCCTTGCCTCCACTTCCTCCGGAGCCAGTCCCGGGGCTTCCGTAAGGATGATAACTGTGGGTTTGGTCAAGTCCGGCAGCACCTCGACAGGCAGTTCCCTCAATGCCTGGAAGCCCATCACCATGAGCAAAATCGATATACCCACGACCAACGCGCGGTTGGCCAATGACCATTTGATGAGTTTGTTGAGCATGGGTTAGACGGCCTCAGGGTTGGATTTTTTGGCGTTCGCGCTCGACTCCTCATCCTCAGCCGTGCCGCTCGATTTGCGGCCACGGGCAACGGTGATCACCAACAAGACCGCGAGCACACCGCTCACGATTTTCCATAGCGTGTTCCCTCCTACCCCCTCTGAGTGAGTGTGCCCGTCTTCGGCTTTGGACCCATCCTGACTTTTCTTTTGGTCGGGGGTTAATTCGGAGCCGTCCTCATTGTGTTCGTGACCGTGGGCGGCGTCCAGAGCCGCCTTAAGTGACACGCTGCCTCCTCCGGCAAAAGCCAGCGAATAGCCTCCGCGCGTCACAACTGAATCACCCGGAAGGAGGCCGTTTGTAATCTCAGCAAAGCGGTCATTTACCTGGCCCACTTCCACCAGTGTCTTTATGAAGGCGTTCTTGAGATCAAAATCTTTCACATACACAAATCTCGATGCTGCGTCGCCTTGCAGCGCAGATCGCGGAATACTCATAACGCCCTCGCGTTTGCTGAGCACGATGGAGAATTCTGCCCTCATGCCAGGACGGATTGTCAGATTTGGGTTAGGCAGTTTGAAAATGGCGTCAATGGTCCCGCTTCCCCGATCCGCCTCGGTACCGAAGCGCAGGAGTTCACCCTCGAAGTTGTCATCGGGGAGGGAGGCCACCCTGATGTGTGCCACGGTCCCCGGCTTCATGCTGCCGGCTTGTGGTTCCGGCACCCGAGCGATGGCGAAAACTTCACTTAGATCGGTAATCTCCATGAGAGTCGCTTCCGGTTCCAATGGCTCACCAAGGGCGACATTGCCCTTGGTGACTATTCCGCCGGCTGCCGCTTTCAGCATGATTGAGGGCGGAGGATCCCCCGGCTGTCGGCTTTCCAGACGAGCCACCTCTTGACCCACCGCCACAACATCTCCCAGGGCGGCCTTCAGCTCGACTATGCGACCAGCAATCCGGCTGCTCACGCCACTACGGCTTGCGGGAATCGCTTCAATTCTGCCGAGCGAGAATATAGATTCTTCGAAATCCGTTTCCTCGACATCGATGGTTTCGATTCGGAGATTCTTTACGCCGGTATCGTCCAGGACCACGGTATTGGCGACGCGATCGGGATCGACCGCAAAGGCGGCGGAGAGAAGAGCGAAAGCCAGTGGGCAAAGGGCAAAACGATTCATGAAATGATGGGAATTGGTTGGTCTTTAATTCAGCGCCCCATCGCCGCGTTGAAGCGGATGCGGGCCAAGTGGTAAGCACGGAGGGCGTCGAGTTTCGCCTGTTCTAAAGCGAGTCGTTTTTCACGAGAGCGGAGCACGTCCGACAGCTGGCTGCCGGGCTGGGCCTGCTTGTAGAAGGTGGAAATCTTCTCCTCGATCTCCCGGGCCTTCGGAAGGAGGGTGTTGGTCGTTTCGTCCGCAATACGGCGGGCAGCTTTCATTTCCGCCAAAGCGGCCACGGCTTCTGCCCGAACTTGGTAGACCAGTGCTTCCGCTTCTTTTTCCGCACGCGCCGCGCTTGCTTGGGCCTCATTGATCTTGCCCTCGTTTTTGTTCCAGAACGGCAGCGGCAACGAAAATCGAATCCCTACAATCCCATCGGTTTGCAGACCATCCGGCGCATCTTCGGAGCGATCCACTTCCGCGCCAAATCCAATGCCGGCATCTTCCCATTTGTTGGCTTTTGCCAGGGCGAGGGCTTGCCGGGCCGCCTCGATCCGGGCTTGAGCCGCTTGGTAGTCGGCCCGCGTGGCCACGTCAGGCATGGCAGAACCGGGAACCCCCACATCCTGGAGCT
>JALRGB010000466.1 GCA_023253575.1 Verrucomicrobiales bacterium | reverse complement strand
GGCTGCCCTGCCGCCGCCTGTCACGGTCTGGGCGGCGGCGCGGTCGGCGACCACGGATGACCGTGGATTGATCACACTGGCGGAGCCCCGCCTCATTCGGCTTTTGAAACGCGGTGACTTGGCCAAACCGGGGGCCGAAGTTTCGCCGGGCGCGCTGTCCGCGGTCACCGCGCTGCCGTCCCGCTTTGAGCTGCCTCAGGCGAAAGACGAAGCCGCGCGCCGCGCGGCCTTGGCCCACTGGCTCGCCGACCCCGCGAATCCGCTGACGTGGCGCAGCATCGTGAACCGCGTGTGGCATTATCATTTTGGTCGCGGTATTTCCGATACCCCGAGTGATTTCGGCCGCATGGGCGGTGCGCCGTCTCATCCGGAAATGATTGACTGGCTGGCCGCATGGTTTCGGGATGACGCCCGCGGGTCGCTGAAAGCGCTGCACCGGCTGATTGTGACCAGCGAGGCGTATCGCCAGTCATCGGCGCCCAACCCGGAGGCGGCCGAGATCGATCCTGAAAACCGACTGCTGTGGCGCATGAACCGTCCAAGGATGGATGCGGACACATTTCGCGACAGCGTGCTCGCGGCCAGCGGGCGCCTTGATCCCGCGATGGGCGGGCCGGCGGTGGCGCACTTTACTTCTCGACCGGGGCCGCAGTCGACGCCGGTGCTCGACTACGACGCCTTTGACCGCGACTCGCCGGGCGCTTCCCGGCGCAGTATTTACCGAGTGGTGTGGCGTGCCATTGCCGACCCATTTATGGAGGCGCTTGATTTTCCGGACCTTGGCCAGTTGTCGCCGGTCCGCGGGTTTTCGGCTTCCGCTCTGCAAGCGCTGACGCTTTTCAACAATGGATTTGTCCTTCATTACAGCCAGCATTTTGCGGCGAGGCTGGAAAAGGAGGGGTCGACGCCGGAGGAGCGTATCCGGGCGGCTTTTGCCATTTGTTATCAACGAGCGCCGGCACCGGAGGAACTGGCGGGGGCTGTGGCGCTGGTCGATCGCCATGGTTTGGCTGCCTTCTGTCGCGTTCTTTTTAACAGCAACGAGTTCTTGTTTATCGACTGATTTCTCCAGCCCTTGATTTCATCATGCATCATCGCTCAATCCATTCACGGCGGCATTTCCTCGGGCAAGCGGGTGGCGGTATGGCCGGTCTGGCACTTTCGCATTTGCTGGCGCGTGATGGATTTGGATCGATGCCGGTGCCGCGGGCTGAATTGAACGGTGGACTGCATCACCCGGCGCGGGTGAAGCGCATTATCCAGTTGTTCATGAACGGCGGAGTCAGTCAGATGGATACCTTTGACTATAAGCCGGAACTGGCACGGCTCCATGGACAAAAAATTGGACCGAAGGAAAAGCCGGAAGGTCAGACGGGTGAAAGCGGTGCGGTCATGAAGAGCCCGTTTGAATTCAAGCAGCATGGCCAGAGTGGCCGGTGGGTCAGCAGCGTCTTTCCACACCAAGCGAAGTGGGTCGACGAGATGGCGTTTTTGATGGCGATGACCACCAAAACGAGTGTGCATGGACCGGGAAGTTACATGATGAATACGGGGTTTTTGCTGCCTGG
>JALRGB010000403.1 GCA_023253575.1 Verrucomicrobiales bacterium | reverse complement strand
CCCTCAGTTTCTCCTACTCACCGAGTCAAGATCCTCCGGCGCCGATCGCCTCGCCCTAGCCCGCCTCACCCCAAACGCCAGTGAGGTCGAGGCGCTGGCCGTGCTCGCCGCCACCGGCTCCGGCATCCGGGGCGCCGACGCCTGGATCGGAGGCAGCGCCACCGCTTCGCTGGCCGAATGGCCTGCCTCGCCCCCGACGTACCACCCACCCTCCCAACTCGAAAATGGCGCCCACCTCGCTTGGCCGAAATCACAGGAGGGCGTAAGCTTCCTCTGGGACACCCGACTCAAAACTAACCACCTCGCCGGCCGCCCGCTCCCCTGCCGTCTCACTCCCCGCGGATCCGCCCGGTTCGGTGAATGGGGCGACCTGCTGCTCGATGGCGGCACTTTTGAGGCCAGCTTGGCCAACGCCCAAGCCGTCGCCACCATGGCCGCCGCCACCAACACCTTCGTCATCAATATCCTAGTAACGGAGTCATTCGATGCAGAAGGCCCGCTTTCAACCCGCCTCGCCGCCCTGCAACTCAAGGACAACCGCGACGCATTCTCCCTCTCCCGAGTGGATCAAGCCCTCGTCTTTCGCGCCCTGCTGGATCCGGCCGATGGCACTCCGCCGCGCGAATACCAAAGCATGATCTCCCCACTCGCCATCACCGCCCACCGACCGTTTCACTTGATGGTCGAATTAATGGACGGAAAAGTGACATGGACCATCGATGGTGAACAAATCGGCGACCCCCAGACCGCGGGACCACCGTCCTTGGCCGGCTGGAAATCAGAGGAAGTGACTCGACTGGTCTTCGGCGACGACGCCATGCGCACCACCACCGGCTGGCGCGGACGTCTGGAAAAAATCCTCATTCTCAATCGCATGATGAGCTTCGGCGAACTGCGCGATAACCGAGCCAACGCCGCGGCCGCCACCGTACGCCGCCCCGGCTCGGTCTTGCGCGTACGGGCCACGCTGCGAGAAACCCCCGCCCTGCCACCACCCGCCACGCCCGGTAGCCCGCAACTGGTACAACAACTTTACGACGTCAAAGAAGTGCTTTCCGGACAGCTGAAAATGAATCCCCTGCCGGTGTGGCACTGGGCCATGCTCGACGGAAGTCCCACCGCCTCACGCCCAACCGAGGTCGGCACCACGTACGATTTGAAAATCTCCACTCTGGCCCGTCACCGGGAGACGGAGATGGAAGAAACTCACCTCGGTCCGGCTGGTTTGCCGCTCCAAGGATATCTGGATGTTGCTCCTCCACAAAATCCACCCACGGTATCCCCAGTTATCGCTCCTCGTAATGAGACTACCACTCAGTGAACCCGCCGGCACCCGGCACCCTTGGCTCAGCGCCCTGCTGCTGCCAATCCTCGCCCTCACGCCCTGCCCCCTTCAGGCTGATCCAGCGGCTTTCCGCTGTCGCCCATGGTGGGGCTCATGCGACCAGCGCCGCGATGATGACGCGACCGTCCACGGACCCCAGCAGGGGGTCCTGGGCCTCCTCGGGATGCGGCATGAGCCCCATCACGTTCCCGGCCAGGTTGGAGATGCC
>JALRGB010000254.1 GCA_023253575.1 Verrucomicrobiales bacterium | reverse complement strand
GCAGGCATACTCGATCGAGACGCGGACCTCCTCTTCCTCGTTCGCCCTGACATACCAACCAATCGTCGCCCCGCGGCCGGAATCCCAGTGGCGCGCCGGATGGTTTTCGCGATGTGACAGCTACGCCCGTCCATTTTAGCTC
Organism: Verrucomicrobiales bacterium; assembly: GCA_023253575.1. Taxonomy (GTDB): domain Bacteria; phylum Verrucomicrobiota; class Verrucomicrobiia; order Verrucomicrobiales; family V1-33; genus CAJBME01. Next base: position 2,859 of record JALRGB010000254.1, on the reverse strand, counting down.
CACATTTTTGTTCTTTTTTTTCCCGAACGCCGCGCGCCCCTGAATATTTTCCCCCGTGTCATCGTCCCACTCATCGCCGTCGTCGACTGCGGCCGATCCTGATGATCCAGCAGACCCCATTCTCGTGGAAAGATGCCAGCGCGGTGACACTGCCGCGTTTGACGTGCTGGTCACGCGCCATCGTTCCCGGGTCTATGGTCATATTGTCACCATGGTCCACCGCGAAGCCGATGCTTGGGACTTGGCCCAAGATACGTTTCTCAAAGCATGGAAAGCACTGCCACGGTTCGAGGGCCAGTCGTCATTTTCCACTTGGATCTATCGCATCGCCCACAATACCGCCCTCGATTGGCTGCGAACCCGCAAAATCGAGGGCAGCGCCGAGTTTGACGACACCGTCCAAAGCCACATTGCCGCCGGTTCAACCACCACACCCCACGGCGAAAGCCGCCCTGATGAACGCCTCGCTCAGGACGAGCTGGGCCGCCGCATTCAGGAAGCCTTGGCCGAACTGTCGCCAGATCACCGAGCCGTCATCCTCCTGCGCGAGGTGGAAGGACATGCCTACGAGGAAATCGCCAGCCTTCTCGGCTGCACGCTGGGAACCGTCATGTCACGCCTCTTCTACGCGCGCAAAAAATTGCAACAACGACTCGCCGATGTCTACCGCTCGCCCGACTGGCAGTGAGCGCTTCACCCTCAACTCACAGCCCTGCCCACTCCTCATGGGCCGAGTCTCGATGACCATTTTTCACTTAGCCCGTTCAACTGCCACCGGCCTTCAACCATCTCCTCGGCCCCGCCCCTTGCACCCATGAAAGACGAACCGATCAGCCCTCAAGACAACCAAATGACCCGGTGGATCGACGAACTCCCGGGCGCGCCTCTTCCGGAGGGAATGAACATCGATGAAGCCGCTCGCGAGCGGGCGGCGGCTGCCGCCGTGGCCTCCTTGCTGCGCGAGCATGTTCCGCTTCGTCAGGATCCTCCCTACCCAGATTTTTTTAATGCGCAGGTGCTCAAAAAAATCCGAGATGAAGAAATGCGGCTCGAACGAGCTCCAGCCACGCGCCATGCGGCGTCGTGGCGGGACGTGCTGGGTCAGTGGCTGCGCACGCCTTGGATGACAGGCGCCACCGCCGCGGCCTGCACCGCCGTCGCGATTTTTGCCATCAATCCGCGTCCCCTCGACGCAGCAACTGCGGGCACACGCGTGCTCACTGTGTTCTCGCCGGAACCGAATACGACCACTCGGGTCCTGACCGTCGCCGACCAGTCAGCGGTCGTCGTTTCCGTGGACGGCTTGCCGGCTTTTCCCAGCGACCGGTTAGTTGTTGGATTGCACACCAATGAGCCTCAGCCACTCGTGGCCTCACACCAGCCATGATGCCGCCGCTCCACCTCCATTCCCGTCGGTTCATCACCGTCTTATGCGCCGCTTGGGCCGTGTGGACCACCCTCGCCCCACTCACAGCCGCCCCGCCACCACCCCAGCTGACCGCCTTGCTCTTCTACGCCACCGACGGCGATGGCAGCGAAGCGCCAGAAAAAATGCCCGATACCTCAGGCGAAATAAAACGCTACGAAAAAGCCCTGCGCCAAGCCACCACCGCCCGCCACTTCCACCTCATCGGCAAACACACCGCCGAAGCCCAAGCACGCTTCAGTATCTGGCTCAAACCCAGTCCGCAATTTCCACTGCAATTGGAAAATACCGGAACCATGCCCGATGGCGCCATCACCCTCTATTGGATCCTCTGGCAAAAAGAAACATTGCCCATCAAAGATCGTGAACTGGTCAAATCCACCACCATCCTCACACCCAAAACTCCGCTCATCATCGCCGGCCCCCAATGGCGCAATGGCAGATTGATCTTTCTCGTGCGCAAGGAATCATAGTCCCTCTTCGCCTCACGATTGAGATAATCCCCTATGTTACGCCATTTCATCCTCGCCCTAGTCCCCGCCTTGGTCGCCACTGCCACCGGCTTGTTTCTGGCCGATGTGGGCGCTTTTGAGGGTCTAGGCGACTGGCTTGTTTCCCGCTATAAGGCGGAATCATTGTGGAAATCGGATCCTACCCCGGTGTGGCCCTGGTTGCTGCCCGCAGCCGCAAGCATCGGCGCTCTGCTCGTCGCTTGGGTCGCGGTCGACCACACCTCCTGGGGGGCAAAATTGGCCGTCCTTTGCTCAACACTAGGGGCGACGGCCTTCCTCTCGCTGACACTGGCCTTTTACCAGATGTCTTTTAATCCATGGCCCGCTCTCGCCGCCGTCACCCTGTCGTTCGCCATGGGCTGCCTGCTGGGGGAAATGCCTGCCAATCGGCGCCATCGTCTCAGCGACTCCTTGCTGGGTCCGCGCCTCAGCCCCGCCACTCTGCAAGCGTGGGCTGGACGCAGCGATCCACCGCCGTGGACCACGCCGGGCGTGCGCCATGGCGCCGTGCTCGCCGTCCGCATTCTCTCCGCCCCGCCGTCCGCTGAATCAGCCGCCGCCCATCTGGACCAACTCGGACGCACCCTCGGTGAAATCACCCGGTTTTTGCGGGCGCGTCCCGGCGTGGTCCTTGACTCTCCGGCCAGCGACGGCGTTCGCGCCTTTTTTGGTTTTCGCCCGACCGCCGCCGGAGGTGATTTGCCGGAAGCCGCGCACGCGGCCCTCGCCCTCGCCGACTTCCTGCGCGAGGAAGCCACTCTCCAGACGCAGGCCGGTCATCCCGCCTTATCCTGGGGCCTCGGCGTCAGCGTCGGCCCGCTCTTGACCGGTATCCACGGGCCAGATTCCGCGCGGTTTTGGACGGCTTCGGGACCAGCCGTCGAACAGGCCCGCCAGTTGGCCGCCCTCAACGCTCGACAC
>JALRGB010000232.1 GCA_023253575.1 Verrucomicrobiales bacterium | reverse complement strand
ACCCTCACCGCTGTATCATCTGTACCAGCTGGGATCGGAGGAAATTCATCAGCGGGTCACTTCCTCAAAGACTGAGTTCAAGGGGCTTTCTGGCCGCTCGATTACGGCGATCAAAGCCACGCTTGATGGCGGGTTGACGCGCGAAGTACAGCGATTGAACAGCTTATTGGTCTTTTTGACGATGGGGATTGCCGGCGGGCCTTATCTGGGACTTTTCGGCACTGTTATTGGGGTCATGATCACCTTTGCGGTCATCGCGCAGAGCGGTGAGGTCGACATCAATTCCATCGCGCCTGGTATTGCGGGAGCGTTGCTGGCCACGGTAGCGGGTCTGGCGGTCGCGATTCCTGCTCTCTTCGGGTACAGCTATTTGGCCTCCAAGATCAAGGATTCTGTCGCGGACATGCAGGTCTTTATCGATGAATTCATCGCCAAGATTGCTGAAACGTATCCTTCAACACAGGACTAACACACTATGCAGGCTGATTCCAAAAGCTACGATGACATCAATGTGACACCGATGGTGGATCTTTATCTGGTGTTATTGCTGATCTTTATTATCATGACTACGGCTGGGGTGCAGGGGGTCAAGGTCAACCTGCCTCGGGCCAGTACGGCGCCGGCCTTGGGCGGTCCGAAATCCCAAGCGATCACGATTAACAGCGAAGGTAAAATCTTTCTTAATACGATACCGGTTACGGTCGAGGAGCTTGAGAGCCGTCTGGCGGCCATCAAGGCGAAGACGCCAGAATTCCCTGTGGTTATTAAGGGGGACGGTCTTACTCAATACCAAGGGATTATGAATGCACTGGACGTTGTGGGTCGCCTTGGATTGACTCAGATCGGATTGGCTACGCAGCCGCCGAAATAATCGTTGTTCTCCCGTTTTTTGTTCCCGAATCAGCTGCTGTTGTTATGAGCCCGATTGCCCCAACCGAGTCTGCGTCCCCTGTGGAGTCATCCCGTTCTGCGGCGGTGTCCACGTCGGCGCCTGCGCCAGCGGTGGCGTCATCGCCGGGGCGGGTCGAGTCTCGCAAGAGCTTGCGTCAGCGGTATGATGAGGAAGAAGAGGCCAGTGTTTTCCACAAGTATCGTTATATTTTTCTAGGTGGGGTGGGAGTGTTGGTGGTGGGGGCCTTTGTTTTGGCGGGGCGTCGATCGCAGGAGAAGGAGGCGCCGAAGCCAGCTCCGATGGAGATGGTTCGGGTGACCTTACCGCCACCGCCGCCGCCACCGCCGCCGCCACCGCCACCGCCGCCCAAGGTGCAGGAGCCGGAAATGATTAAGGAGACGGCGGTCGAGGAAGAACCGCCACCGGAAGAGGCGCCGGCTTCCGAACCATCGGCTGACATTGGCACGAATCTGACTGGGCCGGGCGGTCCGGATGGATTTAATATTGGCGGCGCCAAGGGCGGCGGGGCGCGCGCGGCGGGCGGTATTGGCGGAGGCAGCCGCAGCCGCTGGGGCTGGTACGCTGGCCAAGTCCAAAAAACTATTGCGGAGGCGGTGCGAAAAAACCCGCAACTGCGGAAAGCGGTGCTGAGTGCGCAGGTCCGGATCTGGGCCTATTCCAGCGGCCGAGTCACAAAAGTGACCTTGGCTAAATCAACCGGAGATCCGGCTATTGATGAAATTTTGACCACTCAAACCTTACGGGGACT
>JALRGB010000179.1 GCA_023253575.1 Verrucomicrobiales bacterium | reverse complement strand
CCGCCGAAGATGTCGATGCGATCGCCCTGCGCCACGGACACGATGGCCCGCTTCGTGGCGGCACGGCGACGAGGGGCTCGCGATCGGCCGCCAGACGATGGAGCCGATCCACGACTTCGTGAAGCGGTGCCGCGCCGCGGGCCGGCCGTTCTTCGTCTGGTACGCCCGGAGGCATTGAAGTAGCGATCGGCAATGCCACCGTCAGCGAACGCACGGGCGGCCGATTTACGATGACCCGGGATCTGGCGGACGCGGCGCAGCAAGGAGATGCCACGGCCCAAGCGGTATGGGATGAATCAGTCCATGCCCTAGCCGCCCACCTCGCCGGTTTGATCTGCGCCCTAGATCCGGAAATCATCGTCATCGGTGGCGGCATCGCCGAACTCGATGACTTCCTCTTCGTCCCGTTGCGGGCCGCCCTCGCCGACATGGAATGGCGCCCCCATGGACAAGGGGTGGAAATCCGCAAGGCCGCACTCGGCAACTGGGCCGGCGCCTATGGAGCCGCATTCAACACCCTTCCACCCGCCACCACCACGGAAAACTCCGACTGTATCATCTAGAAATTTCTCACACTCAACGCATTCAATATCAAAAGATGAATTCATCGTCCCCTGCCGCCCGCTATCTTGAAAAATCCCGCGACCTCATTAATACGGTCGAATCGCAGCTGCCATTAATCGCCCAGACCGCCGACATGTTCGCCGCCACCATTCTCGCCGGCGGCATGGTCCACGTTTTTGGATCCGGGCACTCGCGCATCATGGTCGAAGAAATGTGGCCCCGTTATGGCTCATTTCCCGGGTTCAATCCCATCGTCGAACTCTCGCTCACGTTTCATAACCTCGTCGTCGGCGCCAATGGCCAGCGGCAGGCCATGTTTCTCGAAAACGTCAGCGGGCTGGCCCCCCGCATCCTCCGCAACTTCGCCCTGCAACCGACCGACAGCGCTCTCATCATCTCCTCCGGTGGGTGCAACATCGTTCCCGTGGAAATGGCGGCTGAATTCCAGCGCCGCCACGTAAAAGTCGTCGGCCTCGTCTCGCGAGCCCACGCCGAAGCCAGCACCAGCCGCCATCCAGAGGGGAAAAAATTGATGGATTTCTCCACTATCGTTCTCGATACCGGCGCCCCTGTGGGTGACGCCATGGTCCACATCGACGGCCTGCCCACTCCTGTCGCTCCAGGCTCCACCATTGGCGGCTGCCTGCTAGTCAATGCCATCAAGGCCGAGGTAGCCGCACGCCTGACCGCCGCCGGCCATCCGCCCAAAGTCCTGACCGCCGGCGTCCTCGTGGGCCCAGACAGGGCCACCGAACTCTTTGAGGCCGCCTACGACGAACATGCCCACCGCCTAGCCCCCTACTACGCCCGCCTGTAAGTCTCAAAAGAAAACTGCGCCCTCATGGCCACGACTGAGGGCCACAGGGGACGGCGACCCGGCCGACCGCGTCAGGGCACGGGACCAAACTCGCGAAACAGTTTTTTCTCTGCGGCCATCCAGACGCGGAGGACACCGTCTTCCCCGCCCACGGCGACCAGTCGACCGAGGTGATCGGTGGCGGCGCAGAAGGCAAAACCCCGGGCCCCCGGAAGCCGGTCTTCATTGAACCTGACCGTGGCGTCACCACCAGCACTGACCACGGTGTCGCCCGCGCCCAGCCAGCCGACCGCACTCACTTCTTTGCCGAATGAGGTGTTGTTGCCTAATTGTTTGGCCTCCAACACATCCCACGTTCTCAATGACTTGTCAGCACCGCCGGTCGCCAGCGCCAGTCCATCAGCACGCCAAGCAACACTCAAAACGTGGCCCGCATGCCCTTCAAAAGATGTCACCCGCTCACCATCAGCAACCCGGAACACCCGGGCCCATCGATCACTGCCAGCCGTGGCCAGCAATGAGTCATCCGGGGAAAAGGCCACCGAATTAACCGTATCAGAATGCGGGTCTTTCAGAGTGAGCGCCAGCGAGCCGTCCTGAACATTCCAGACTGTGACCTCGCCCCCGCGGGAAGGAATGCCGCCGCCGACCGCCAGTAGCCTCCCGTCTGATGAAAAATCCAGTGAGGTCACCCGGTCGCTGAAAGTCGAGGGATCATCGAATGCCCCCAGCGTGCGTTCGAGTCGCCACGGCCGATGCTCAGGCAACACAACCCATTTGAAGTCTGGTCGTTGAGCCAGCAACTGCCCGCCCTGCGAGACCATCACGGGAGCAGTGAGTTCAGCCGCATCCGTCAGCGCCCCAGTCTCCAAACTGTGCCACTGAGCCCGCCCGCCTTCGAGCGCGAGCAGGATGGCCCGGCGGTCGGAGAGGACGACGACCGAACGGACCGCTGGAAACGGAGCTGGTTTCTGGGCGGCTTCGAGCGCCGCCGCGGCTTCGGCCAGACTGGTTGTGGCGGCGGTCTGGGCCGCTTCGGCAGCGATGTGAGTATTCAGCGCTTGGGCAGCCAAGCGCACGGAGAGTTCGGCATTGGCGCGGGCATTGATGAATGCGCGTTCTGCGGTCTGGGCATCGGCAGTGGATTTTTGCGCGGCTTCTTTGCGTGGAGTATCTTCGGGCTGGGAGCGGGCGGCCTCAGCCGCCGTGCTGGCGGCGGCGAGTTTCCGCTGCCATTCGGCCCGCGATTTCTCCATGGTCTCATGGGCGGCGCGCACGGCTTCACTTTCTTTTTTAGCGGCTTCCATCGCCGCCGTCACCCGGGTAGTCCGTCCATCGAGCTGCCGCTGAGCGGCCAGCTTCTGGCGATCCGCGCGGTCGATCAGCGGCTGATTAGGATGCTCGCAAGTGACATCGCGAACGGGCTGGCCGGTGGCGACGTCGAGCACCTTGATCACGGCATCTCCGGTCCCCCAGACGACTTGGGTCCCGGCGGGATCAAGACTGGCCACAAAAGCAGGGGCCTTTTCGCCCAATGGCACCTCACGCAGCGTGACCACCCCGGACGGAGGCGCCTCGGACGTAAAGGGATGGACTCGCAGTACCCCGTCCGCCCCGGTGGCCGCCAGCAGCGCGCCAGATTGCAAAAATACCAACGAGCTTACCGGCGAGGCCGACTCGGCTTGAAACACGCTCTTGTTCTCAGAGACTGACCACACGCGCACGCTGCGGTCGTCGGCAGCCGAGACGAGGAACCGGCCGTCGGGCGAAAAAGCCAGCGCTCTGACGGGGGCCGCGTGATCTTTTAATTCCGTGACTTCCGGTGTCGCCGCGGACGTATCCCACAGCCAGACCCGCCCCGCGGCATCCCCAGCCGCCGCCATCGTTCCAGCCACCGACACGCTGACCGCCGCTTCGACCAAGCTCACGCTCTCCCGGACCGGCGCCAGCGGCGACCGGCGCCACACCCGCGTCGTCCGATATCCGCCCGTGGCCAGCACATCGTCAGCACCAAAAGCCACCGCCATCACCGCATCCCGATCAGCCACCGGACGGCCACGATACATCTCCTGCTCCGCCAGCCCCGGATCATTCAAAAACCCAAGCGACACCCCAGTGGCCACCTCCGTCACCGCCACTTGGTTGCCGCGCGCCGCAGCCACCAGCGTTCCAGCCGGCGAAACCGCCGCCGCCGACACCGGAGCCGCCTGCGCCGGAAATCCGCGCCAAACAATCTCAGCCACCGCCGCCCCACCGCCGGCCGCCCCCTGATCAATCCACAACTGCAACAACGCCAACTCAGCCGGCGTCAGATTGACCGCATTCACTTTGTTGCCCGCAGGCGGCATCACCGGATCCTCCTGATGAGAAGCCGTTTGAAAAAGCAGGCTCTCACTGCTCCGGCCCGCCACCGCCGCCGGCCCGGTGTCACCCCCCTGCAAAATCGCCGCCGGTGTGAAGGAATTGCTTGTCGTGTCGCAGGACACGTCGGCCTATGGCGTCGATGTGAAATATGCCGAGAGCCAATGGAAAGATCGTGCCGTGCGCGCGAAGTTTTTGGATCTCTCGCGCGAATTGGGATCACTCGGCGCTTGGGTGCGCCTCCATTACGTCTATCCCTATCCGCATGTCGA
>JALRGB010000157.1 GCA_023253575.1 Verrucomicrobiales bacterium | reverse complement strand
CGAAAATCATGACCATCGATGGCGTCGATGAGGCTCGGGTCGAACTGGTTTGGGATCCGGCCTGGAATCAGGAAATGATCAGTCTCGAGGGCAAAATGAAACTGGGCATGATCTAGGACGGTCTTTCTGTGCCGCGCATGGTTTCGCCCCCGAGCATTCAGGCTGCCGACGTTGCGCGGCAGGCAAAATCCAACCTCGCTTTCGCGTTGGCCTGCCTGCCTCGGGAGCGGCGTCGCGACATGGTGACGTTTTACGCGTTTTGCCGGCTCGTTGATGATATCGCTGATGAAGGGACGTTGTCGTTAAAAGACCGGCGGATTCAATTGGGGGCGTGGAGGCGGATTGTGCGTGGCGAGCAGGATCCGGCGGATGAAATTGCGAGGGATCTGATCCGATTTCCGCAGCAGTATGGATTTGATGAGGCTTTGTTGGAGGAGATTATTGACGGGTGTTCGATGGACTTGGAAGTCCGGCGATACCAGACGTTTGCCGAGCTGCGGGCGTATTGTCACAAAGTGGCGAGCGTCGTCGGGCTGGTCAGTTTGCGCATTTTCGGGTTACCTTCGGGGGTGGGCGACGAGTATGCGCTGAAGCTGGGACTGGCCTTGCAGTTGACGAATATCATGCGCGATGTGCGCACCGACTGGGAAAACGATCAGCGGCTTTATTTGCCAATGGAGGAGTTGGCTTCGCATGGGGTCAATGTGGACGAGATTGCCGGGGCGCGGCCGACCACTCGTTTTCAAGCGTTGATGCGGTTTCAGGGGGAACGAGCCCAGTCGTATTTTGATGCGGCGGTGGCGGCTCGCCCTCCGGACCGCACCGGCCAGTTGCAGGCCTCAGAGGCGATGCGGATGATTTATCAGGCGCTGCTTTGCAAAATGCGGGCCGACGGCTACCGAGTACTGGACCGCCGCTACCGGGTTTCCAATGTGCATAAAGCTCTGATACTAGGCGGTTGCTGGTTGCGTAGTCACGCTTCAGGCCGCCGCGGAGCTTAATTGTCTGAACCGGAAGCCCGTGACGATGGCGCAATGACGCATTCGGTCGGTCTGTGGTGATCACCGGAAGGCAGGGGCTGGTGAGCGGCGGTGAAGGTCGACCGGATGCCCGCACCAGCATTTGGCACCAGCACTTGGCACCGACACTTCTGCGATGCCGGCGCGCCACTGGAATTGGCCACTAAGGGGAGGGCACACACGCCATCCCCAGCGGGGATAACGGCGGGCCGCGGGGAGAGACCACGACGCACTCATGACATGGGTGAGTCTACCCATTTCCCGTGGTCCCGCCAATCCGTTCAGTCGGGCAAGGTGGAGGCGTTCGACCCGGGCCCACTGGCCGTTCTCAAGGAGGACGGTATCGAATAGGGCTTCATCGGCAGGCTTCAGGGACTCAAGTATGAATTCCGCCTCATTGAAAGCACATTCCTTTTATAAAATTACACTATACTACATCTTACAATATCTAGTATGGTCTCCGTTTATATTTTTCCGGATTAGCTTCATAGTCAGATATTATCTCTTTCATCTCTTGTGAAGCTCGCTCCTCCTGCTGTCTCATTGAATATCTATACATCGGTATGGAAACTACAATGAGGATAATAACGGGAAGTAGCGCCAGACCAAAAT
>JALRGB010000077.1 GCA_023253575.1 Verrucomicrobiales bacterium | reverse complement strand
CGATTGTGCCGCTGGGCGAGGTAGGAGACGCGACGATTATCAAGATTGCCACCAATCTGGTATCGGCGGTGGCGGTGCAGGCGCTCGCGGAGGCGCTGGGTATGGTTAGTGCGCATGGCGTTGATCCTGAAAAATTTCTGTCGGCAATGGAGCACAACGCCAATAGCTCGGGTCTCTCCCGGATGAAGCTGCCTGCCATGGTTGCAGGCGCATTCGATCCGCATTTTTCCCTCAAGAACATGTGGAAAGACGCTGGATTTGCCGAGCGGCTGGCCCAAACCAAGGGGATTGAGTTGCCGGCTCTCGCGGTGGCTCGCGGCCGTATGGGGGCACTGGTGGGGCAGGGGCGCGGCGAAGAGGATTTTTCGGTGTTGGCCTCGCATTATCTGGCGGGCAAGCAGGCTGCGCCGGACGCTTGAAGCGGGCGGGGGTGATGGCCTTGATGGATTTCTCTGGGCATGCAATTCTCTGGATCGACGGCATGGTGATTTCATGAACGACCATTTTTCCGGACGAGCCTTGACGGGCTGGGTTGATCTTTCTGGTCGGGCCAAATTTCGGCTGACTGGGCCGGACCGGGTGCGGTATTTGAATGGCCAGGTGACGAACAACGTGGCCCGGCTCAAGACTGGGGAGACGTTGCAGGCGTTGGTTTGCACGGCCAAGGGGCGACTGGAAGGCGAGGTCATGGTGCGGGCGGAGGACGATTGTTTTTTGCTAGATGCCCCGGGGGTATTGCGTGAGGCGTTGCTGGCCCGTCTGGAGAAATACCTCATTGCGGATGACTGTGCTTGGGAGGATGTGACCGGTGCGTTTGCTCTCTGGCACGGTTTTGATGAGAGCGCCGGGGCGGCGGGCGTGGATCGTTTTGGGGTGGTCGGCCGGGATGTCTGGTTGCCAGCGGGAAGCCCGTCCCCGGGGGCGCCAATATGGGATGAAAGCGAATTGGATTTGGTGCGTTTGGCTCGCCGGGTGCCCGTATGGGGAGCTGAGCTGACGCCGGAAACACTGCCGCAGGAGGCCCGCATGGAGGATCGGGCCGTGGATTTTCATAAGGGGTGTTATGTCGGGCAAGAAGTCGTGAGCCGGCTGCGCAGCGTGGGCCGGGTCAACCGGCTGCTCTGCACTCTGGAAACGGTCGGCGGCTCGAGTCCTAGCTTAGTGGCTGGCGACCGGTTGTATCAGGCGGTCCCGGGGGATGGCGCCGGCTGGTCTGAAGTCGGGGTGGTGACGAGCGCACGGCACGATCCGCGGCGCGGAGTGACGCTGGCGATGGGATACGTCAAACGTCCTGCCATCGAGGGCGGTTCTGGGATTTTTCAGGCCGGACCAGATAAAAATACCCTTTCCACCATCGTAAAATGCGGAGAGACTCATGTCGGTTCCCTCTAACGCGTCCTTGATGAAATTGTTCCGTCATTTTTCCCTGTTGCTGGCCGCCCTGCTGGGGTTGGCCACGGTGGTTTCCGCTCAGGAAGCGCCATCCGTAGCACCTGTTGTCGAAGAGGTTCCGGCGTCAATCGAGGCGCCAGCGCTTGATTCAGGGGCGCCTGCGTCACTGCCGGCAGAGGATCCTGATCCCGCGGCGACCCCGGTGGCGCCGCGCGACTTGGGTTTGCCTGCGCCGGCGGCCGGGGAGGAATCGGCTGAGGCGATCCCGGCGGAGGCCATTCCACGACCCGAAGAGATGGCGGCGGAAACGGTTGTGCCGGAGGAACCGCCTGTGACCCCGAGTGGCGCTGGACTGAACAAACGCATGCCAACGCCTAAGAAACCATCGATTCCGGCCAGCGCGACCGAAGCGGTGCAATTTACCATCCGTGTTGGCAAGGACGGACCGAAAGAAACATTTCTGATTTCGCTCCGGCCAGATCTGGCTCCTCAAACTGTGGCCGCCTTCAAACAAAATATAGAAAGTGGATTTTACGAAGGACTGGCCTTTCACCGGCTTATCCGCAACTACATTATCCAGACGGGCGACCCACTGAGCAAAGACGACGCGCAAAAAGAACGTTGGGGAACGACTGATAGTGGCCGCAACATTCCGGGTGAATTTGTTGGAAGCCACGTTCGTTATGCTGTGGCCATGGCCCATAAAGCGGGCGAGGTCGATTCCAGCGGCAGCCAGTTTTTTATCACGCTGCGGCCGGCGACCTCATTGGATGGCAGTTACAGTGTGTTTGGCGAAGTGACGCAAGGCATGGAAGTGTTGAATCGTCTGAGTGGATCGGTTGTCGACACCAATGATACGCCGGTGAAACGCATCGAGATCGTGAACGCCAAGCTGGTGCGGGGAGACACGAAGCTGGCGGAGAGCACGGTGCAGGGTGGCCGGCGTAAGACCAAACCAGACTCCCAAAAAGGAAGGCTGGAGAAATTCATCGAGCGCATTTGGTAGTGCCGGGCGGTTTGGCGGCGGCCCGAGCGGGTCGTTGCTGATTTATTCTATGGTTTTACCTGCGTGAGAGTGTTGCAGATCAAGGTGAAGCCGAACGCGCGCGAGAGTGTGCTCGAGCAGGCGGCCGACGGCACGTGGACGGCGCGGCTGAAGTCACCGCCGGTTGATGGTCGGGCCAATCAGGAATTAATCGGGCTGGTGGCGCGGCACTGGGGGTGTGCGAAGTCTGCCGTGGAGCTCAAAACCGGAGCTTCTGGTCGGCTGAAGCTGGTGCGCATCGACCTCCCTGACCCGGGTCAAAAGCGAGATTGAGATCGTCCGTCGTGACGGGACTGGGTTGGAGGAAGCGACGTTGCGGCGGGATCAATCATCAAGGAAGCCGCGAGGGCGAATGGGCGGGGTATTGGCGATGGGGCCGGTCTTATGATCAGCGGGTGTTGGCGGGGGGACGGGTCGAGAGTGCGCGGAAGTAGCCTTTGACGAGTTCGCGGTATTCGGCGGGAACTTGACTGCCTTCGCTTGTTCCGTCTGAGCCTGAGGTGATCAGACCGCGCAGGCGGGACCAGTCGTCGGGGGACATGCCGAGTTTGGCCAGTTCGGGCGGGAGGCCATAGTCTTGACTTGTTTGCAGGCCGGCTTTGTCGCTTGCTTCCGAACCGGGTTTTGGGATGAGTTTTTGTCTTCGGCGGCGGTCTGGCCCTGTCCTTGTTGGCCATCGCCGGGTTTAGGAGATCCTTTTTTGCCCATGTTTTGTTGTCCGAGGGCATTTTCGGGAACTCCCATGGCGGCTTGGGCGGTGGCGGCGGCCATGGCGAGATGGGTGGCGGCTTGTTGGGCTGGGGTGGCGGCGGTGGCGGCCAGTGATTGTAGGCGGGCGGCGGAGGCGGCGGCCATGGAGGCTTCGGTGGAGCCCTGAGTTTTTTCCAGAGTTTGTTGTGCGGCTTCCCGGCCGGCTTGTTGGGCGGCATCGCCGGCATCGGACGCTTGTTTCGTCTGGGTGGTGGCGGCGGTCAGCGCCTGAGTGGCGGCAGCGGCTCCTTCAGCCTGGCTGGTGAGGGCCCGTGCCATTTCGCTCAAAGCAGTGGCCGCTTCGTCGAGCGACTCTCCGGTCTGCTTGACCGCTTGCTGGCTTGTCCGGGCTTCCGGTGGGCTGGCGGCTGGCGGCGGCGCCTCACCGGGGGTAGGACCACCCGAATTTGGCAAGGACGTCGCGAGAGAAGGGGTGGCCCCGGAGGGAATGGGCTCCAACGAGACGCCCGCTTCCTTGGCCAAACTCCCGCTCGCCTCCCGTCCCGTCGTCGCAGCCGCTGCTAATGTGGCGGCCGCCGCCTCCGCCTGAACATCAGCTTTGCCATTTTGCTTCAAGGTCGACGCGGAATCATGCTGTAGCTTTTTGAGGGAATCAGCGAGCTGGTCGGCCGTGACGGCCACGGCATCCTGCTCGCGGGCCATCTCGATGGCTTTCGCGGCGCTCGCGGCAGGTGGTGAACCCGGCGGGGCGGCGGCGGCCGTGGCGGCGGGCGTGGAATCACCAGCCTGCTGTGCTTGCTGCGCCAGCTGATCTTGCCGGGCGGCCAGCGCCGCCGCTTGCCCAGCCAAGTCCCGGGCTTGGGTAGCCAGATCAGCCAAGTCAGACTGGCGGTCGAGCGGTAGCTTTTGCTGAAACTGATTCGCTACATTTTGTGAGCGATGCTCCAC
>JALRGB010000070.1 GCA_023253575.1 Verrucomicrobiales bacterium | reverse complement strand
TTTTGACTTGGACGGCCGGGCCGATCTTTTCCTGACCAATGGCATTGCCCGTCCTTTTGCAGATTCGGACGTGGTCGCGACCGACGCTATGCGCACCGGCCGGACGGAATGGGAGATTTATAAAAACCAACCTGAGATGCGGGAGCAAAACTTGGCCTTCCGCAACCACGGGGACTTGGATTTCAAAGATGTCAGCCACGAGTGGGGGTTGGCCAAAGAAAGCATGAGCTACGGCGCCGCCACCGCCGATCTCGATGGCGACGGCGACGTCGAGTTGCTCGTCTGCCACCTCACCGAAAATCTTTCGCTCTACCAAAACCTCGCGGTCGATCAAAATCGCGGTCACTGGCTGAGCGTGCGTCTTGACGGTCACAACCAGCGCCCCGCCACCGGTGCCACCGTCATCGTCACCACCCCCGCCGACCGCCACATCCGCCTGCTGCAACCGAATACTGGGTTTCTTTCCGGTAATGAGCCGGTACTTCACTTCGGTCTCGGCCGCGCCACGACCGTCAGCGAGGTCACCGTGCAGTGGCCGTCCGGACAACGTACCTCGCTGCCCCGTCCCAAGATCGACCGCCTCCTCGTCATCGCCGAACCACCAGTCGGCGGCTCTCCGCCTCCCGCGCCCCCATCCCCTGCCCCCGCTCTCATGACTGAAAACGCGCAGTCACTCGGTCTGGACTGGAAACACGACGACCCGCCATTTGATGATTACGCCCGCGAGTTTCTCCTGCCGGGTAAACTCTCGCAATATGGCCCCGGCTTGGCCGTAGCCGACGTCAACGGCGACGGTCGGGATGATGTTTTTGTTGGCGGCGGGGCCGGGCAATCAGGCCAACTTTTTGTCACTGGCGCAAATCCGGCCTTTTCCGCCCTCAAAAACGGGCCATGGGAGGCACATGCGGCGGCCGAGGATGTGGCAGCCTTATTTTTTGATGCGGACCGCGACGGCGACGCTGATCTGCTCGTGGTGACCGGGAGCACCGAATGGCCCGCTGGTGATCCACTGTATGCTGATCACCTTTACCTGAATGAAACCACCGCTTCGGGCACAACCGTTTTTCAAGAGGCCCCGGCGGGCACCCTGCCTGATCTGCGCCTGTCAGGCAGCACCATCGCCGGATCGGATGTCGATCATGACGGCGACATCGACGTCTTCATCGGATCACGCTCGGTGCCTGGCGCGTATCCGCTCACTCCCGAATCGGTCCTGCTGCGCAATGAAAGCAGTGACGATGGGCCGGCACGATTCACCGACGCGACAGCGGAACTGGCCCCGGCCGTCAAAAATGTCGGCCTAGTCACGGCCGCTGGCTGGTCGGATGTGGATGCGGATGGATGGGCCGACCTCATGGTGGCCAGCGAATGGGGATCACCGCGGCTCTTCCACAACCAGCAGGGGAAATTGCTCGAGGTCACAGCCGAGGCCGGCCTCGCTGGTCTGACCGGATGGTGGACGTCGCTGACCAGTGGCGACTTTGATCGCGACGGTGACATCGACTGGGCCGCGCTCAATACTGGACTCAATACCAAGTACGGTCACCCAACCGCCGAAAAATTGCTCGTCCTCTACCATGGTGACATGGATCAAAACGGCCGACCTGACTTGATCGAGGCCAAAGGAGCCGGCTCCGGGGAATTGCCAGTGCGCGGCCGCAGCTGCAGCGGCATCGCCATGCCGTTCATCAAGGACAAATTCAAAACCTTCAAAGCCTTCGCCGCCTCTACACTCGGGGAAATTTACACCCCAGATACCCTCGCCGAATCCACCAAAGTGACCGCCAGCACTCTGGAAAGCGGCCTACTAATCAATGAATCATCACCCGGAAAACCGCGGTTTAGCTTCCGCCAGCTGCCCGCCGAGGCCCAGCTCTCGCCCGGGTTTGGCGCCGTCGCCAGCGACGTCAATGCCGATGGATGGGTCGACCTGTGCCTGACCCAAAACTTCTACACCCGCGAACCCGAAACCGGTCTCTGGCGCGGCGGCGTGGGTACCGTCCTCCTCGGCGGAAAAAACGGATTCGCCGCCGCCTCGCCAGCCGCATCCGGATTTCTCGTGCCCGGCGACGGCCGGGGGCTGGCCGGTCTCGACCTCAACCAAGATGGAGCGCAAGACCTAGTCGCCCTGCAAAATAACGACCGATTGCTCGCCTTCACCACTGGCATCGCCAGCCCGTCCCTCCCGTCGAAATCACCCGCCCCCACCCCCGGCCGCCGCCTCGCCCTGCGCCTCATCGGCCCGCCTGGCAATCCGACCGGCGTCGGCGCCCGCATCACCCTCTTCGATGGCCCCCAAAGGCTGCACACCAGCGAAGTCAGCGCCGGCAGCAGTACACAGAGCCAGTCATCCGCCAGCACGTTCCTCACCGTGCCCGCCACTGCGAAAGCTCCAAGCCTCACCGTCCGCTGGCCCGATGGCACCACCACCAGCCTCTCACCCCTGCCAGCGACCTCCACCATCACCGCTTCCCCGAAGCAATAACCCTCCCCCAAAGGCCCGCCTCATAAAAAGGGGAAAAATCCACCCCCGCCCCGGCGCCGCTCGCGCCTCCCATACCCACCGTCACTCGTCCGTTGCCCGACAATCAACCCCATGAGTGACGCAGCCCCTCCCCGCGGTGAGGCCAAGAGCCATCGGCCACACGGGCGACTAGTCGCCGTCCTGTTCGGTGTTTTCCTCGCGGTGACGGCGTGGTCAGGATATGCGCCGCGGCATCGCGCCGACTGGCTGCTGGAAAACGTCCTGTGCCTGCTGGCGCTCCCGGTCCTCTGGGTCATTCTCCGTGCAGTTCTGAGAGCCTTTGTCTGAGAAGTTAGGGTAATCCTTGAACTCAAAATCCATGACTACAGCCTATCTAACTAACCCCCCTACTGCAACATTTCGTGGACAGTTTTAGCGTCTAAAGATGCCATCCATC
>JALRGB010000742.1 GCA_023253575.1 Verrucomicrobiales bacterium | reverse complement strand
CCGGGGTGAAGGCGGGCGGGGCCGCGGAGGGCAGGGATTCCAGAGCAGGGCTCTCCGGTTGAGCAGCTGCGGCAGGCACGGGGGCGGTCGGCACGGGGGCGATCGGAAAAGCGGATGCTTCGGATGAAAGCACTGATGGCAGCGGCGGGGTCGTCGGCAGCGGCGTGGGCAGCGGCGTGGGCAGCGCGGCCGTTCCTTCATGGCGAGATGGCTCTGCATCAACGTGTTGCCACCATTTTTCCGTAGAATCCCCCTGATCAAGCGCCGCGGTGGTACGAAACAATTCCCGTGAAACAGAATCGAAGTAGCTGTCCGCTGCGGCCATATCAGGCCGGTGCTCGGCGGTTGAAACGGGATTCTCTTCCGCGGGATCTACCCATTCAGGCAGAGTCAACCCGACCAGCGCCCCTTTGATGGCCTTTGCGTCCGCCATGGCGAACTCTTTGGCCGGCCCGTCAGGCCACAGGACAAAATTATCGCCTGTTAAAGTCGGATCGGATGGGGGGACAGACATGGTGATGAAAGAAGAGGGACGCGAGCGATGAGTGCTAGTCCAAAACGATCGAAAGACCCGAAAAAAGGAAGCCACCCGGACCAGAAGGGTATATCATGGCCCCAACCCTCCACTCCAGCCAAGACATTTTTGCCACTTCCTGCCCGGCCGCCTGCACGCGATGCGATCCACGCCCAGCCAGCGGACCCGCGCCCCGGCCTACACCACAACTGATTGCGCACGCGACATGTTGTCCCACTATGGGTTGTGGCCACATAAGAATAGTCTTGCATTCGCGACTCATCTTTGCAACGCTGGCCAGTGAAAAAAACCGCCGGTTGAATCGTCCCTTCAGCCAGCTCTGCTGCTATTTGCACCATGGTCCTCAAAACTTTGCAATTACAAGGTTTCAAATCATTCGCCGACAAGACGGTGATTGATTTCCACTCGGGCGTGACTGGGATTGTCGGTCCGAATGGGTGTGGCAAGTCCAACATTGTGGATGCGATCAAGTGGGTTCTGGGAGAGACCTCGGCGAAGGCGTTGCGTGGCGGCGAGATGGCCGATGTCATTTTTAACGGCACCGACAGACGCCAACCCCATGGTCTCGCTGAAGTTACATTGACTTTTTCTGATTGTGAAAAAGCGCTGGGTATTGATTATAACGAAGTGTCAATCACCCGCCGTGTTTATCGCGACGGCAAGGGGGAGTATGCCCTTAACGGCACGCAATGCCGCCTGCGGGACATCAATAGTTTGTTCATGGACACGGGCGTAGGCCAGTCGGCCTACTCGATCATGGAGCAGGGAAAAATCGACCAGCTATTGAGTTCCAAGCCGGAAGACAGACGGGCGGTTTTTGAAGAAGCTGCAGGCATCACAAAATTTAAAACGCAGAAGCGGGAAGCGATCCGCAAGCTTGACTACACGGATGCCAACTTGTTGCGGGTGACGGATATTATTGCTGAATTAAAGCGGCAGATTACGTCGATGCAGCGTCAGGCGGCCAAGGCGCGTCGATATCAGGAGATTCACCGGGATGCTCGGATTTTGGACACGCATTTTGCGCACTATCGCTTTACCGAGTGGGATGCGGAAAAAAGCAATTTAACAACTTCAATATCAAGTCTCAACGGAGAAATAGAACGCCTTAGTACAGAACTTTCCAGTCATGAAGAGGAAGTGGATGTGTTGCGTCGCGATTTAGAGCGCACGGACGGGATGTTGTCGGTCATTCGTTCACAGGTGAACGAGCATCACACGCGGCTGAATGCGGCGGAAGGTCGGATTGGATTTAATGGAGAGCGCGTGCGCGAGTTAGAAAGTTTAATTGAGAAGAGTCAGGAGGAGATTGAGGGCACGCGATTGCGGCTAGCGGAGCAGGAGCAGGACATTCAGGTGGCGGATGACACATTGATCCAGATTACGGCCAAGATTGCGGAGCAGGAAGCGTCGATGGCAGACCATGCGAGCCGCACCCACCGGCACCGGGACGGGCGGGAGAGCGTGGAGCGCGAATTGCGCGAACTCCGCCGCATGGCGCATCAGGCCGAAACAGCCATCATTTCGCAGCAAGCCCGACTGACCAACAGCCAGTCACAAATTGATTCGGATCAGCGACGCCATGACCAGCTGCTCGCGGAGATGAGCAAGTTGAGTGAAGACCGTCTAGAGCGGGCCGATGAAGAGGCGCGGATTGTGTCGGAGCATGCCGCTATTGGCGAGCAGCGGGCAGCGCACGAGAACGAATGCGCCGAAATGCAGGACCGGCTTCGGCAGACGCAAATCGAGCTCGATCTGGTACACAAACGCCAGCGTGAAATTCACAAGATTTTAGCAGAAAAACAATCACGTCTTGATGTTCTGGAGCAGCTTATGGACCGCGGCGAAGGCCCCACGGGTCTCGATCTCGGGCACGGGCTGCGCAAGCTGAACTCCACGATCGCGCTGGTCATGCTGACGTCCTACGCGGACCCGCTGTGGATGGGTCAGCGACGCGAGGCGCCCACCGGAATGCGCTACGTCGTCAAGGGCGACGTGAGTGATCCCGCCGTGCTCGGCGATGCCGTCGCCGCCGCCCTCGTGGATCCGCTCGCTCACGTGCCGTCACCGTCGGGCGAGACGCCGCTCAGCGAAGGGCAGTGGGAGATCCTGCGCCTCGTGGCCTCCGGCTACACCAATGCCGAGATTGCAAAACGGCGGTCGCTCACGGTCGACTCGGTGAACAAGGCCATCACACGACTCGTCCGCCAACTGGACATCCAGGTGGGCGATGATGGTAACGCGCGAGTGCTGCTCAGCCAGGCCTACCGGCGGATGACAGGGACCGTGAGTGATCGGCGCGGCTAGTGCACTCAGGCTCTTCCTCGGGTCCTGGGCGCTGCTCTTCTTCTCCCTGTTCATCTCCGCCCTCACGGCCGCTGCCGTCAGCCAGCTGGCCTCCTGGTTCCCCGCCAGCGCCCTTGCCACCTGCATCGGCGCGATCATCGTCGTGATCGCCGTTCGCACGGGCGGGAGCGCCTTCCTCCCTGTCAGCCTGGGCCACGCTGTGGCTGCGTCCGTCATGGTCGGCTGCATCGTGGGGGTGAGCCAGGTGCTGGTCGCCGTGGCGTTCGGATGGCAGACCCTCTGGCACCCGGGCCTGGTGATCGCCTCGGCGACGTTGACCATCGGGCTGCTGGGGACATGCGCCATCCTCTTCGCGCAGGCCTTCGCCGAGCAGGTGTCACGACGCTCGC
>JALRGB010000670.1 GCA_023253575.1 Verrucomicrobiales bacterium | reverse complement strand
CATGGATTCGCTGCTGCGTATCGTCCAGATGCCTGGCGGGGTGCCGGTGGCCACCTTTGCCATCGGCAAAGCGGGTGCCCTCAATGCGGCGCTTTTTGCTATCGCGCTGCTGGCGGGTGAAGATGCTGGCCTGCGAGCGCGGCTTCATGCTTTCCGCGCGCGCCAGACGGCGGCCGTGCTGGCCACCCAGCAGGAACTGGAGGCGCCAGCGGTCGGATAGCTGGTCTTCGATGATTTTTCAATTTTCCGGACGCGGCGGCGGCGACCCGGGTTTTAGTCTGCTTTCATTTCGATCCCCATTTTTTGTGTCATCCCATTTTTTTCCACCGGGTTCTTCTCTTGGTATTGTCGGCGGCGGGCAGCTTGGCCGCATGCTGGCGCGTGAAGCGCGGCGCAAAGGGTATCGGGTCGTGGTCTTTACCGATGAATACCCTCCGAGTCCGGCCGGCCAGCTGGCCACCCGGGAAATTAATGCGGCATATTACGACCCCGAGGCCTTGAGCAGCTTTGTGCAGGATGTGGACGTCGTGACCATGGAATTCGAGAATATTCCCGCCCCGTTTCTGGCGGCGCTGGAACAACGCAAGCCAGTATTCCCGAGTCGCCAGGCGCTGGAAACGACACAGAATCGCGAACGCGAAAAAACATTTCTGCGACAGCACGGCTTGCCCTGCGCCGAATTCCGCGTGGTCGATAGCAGCGAGTCGCTGGCCGCCGCCGTGGCTGCGCTCGGTACTCCCTGTGTGTTGAAAACGGCTGCTTTCGGCTACGATGGCAAAGGACAGGTGCGGCTCGATGAGGCAGAGGCTTGCTGGGACGACGTCTGGCGCGCCTTTGGGGCGGCCCGCGGCGTGGTCGAGGCTTGGATTGATTTTGCGTGCGAAGTGTCGGTAGTGGCGGCGCGCGGGCAGGATGGCGTTTTTGTGCCCTTTAGCTGTGTGGAGAACCAGCACAGTCATCATATTTTAGATGTGACGATTGCTCCGGCGCGGGTGGCTCCAGGGGTGGCGGCGGAGGCGGTCCGGTTGGCTCGGGCGGTGGCGGAGGCGTTGGATTACGTTGGGGTGTTGGCGGTGGAGATGTTTGTGTTGCGGGACGGCCGGGTGTTGATCAACGAAGTGGCGCCGCGGCCGCATAATTCCGGGCATTATACGATTGATGCGTGTGTCACGAATCAGTTTGAGCAGCAGTTGCGTGCGGTGACTGGATTGCCGCTGGGTGATCCTGCACAGCACACGGCGGCGGTCATGGTCAACTTGCTCGGCGACGTCTGGCCTGGCGAAACCGAGTCGCCTGACTGGACGCCGGTCTTGCGCCATCCCCGGGCCAAACTGCATTTGTACGGGAAGCGGCGAGCGCTGCCGAAGCGCAAAATGGGGCATTTCACGGTCTTGGGGGAGACGGCGACCCAGGCGTTGGTGGAGGCCCTGGCTATCAAGGCGGAACTGCTGGCGCAGAAGTCACGAGTGTCGGTATCGCCGGACTGACGGAATGACGAGGCTGGGGGAGGGAGAGGCCGGGATGGCGACGGGCCGGCGTCTGGTTTTCAGCCTAGGCGGGTGCCGAGCTGGTAAATGAGCACGGCCAGCAGGTATCCTGTGCCGGTCATGTAGGCGAATTGGACCAGCGGCCATTTCCAGCCCCCCGTTTCGCGGCGGACGATGGCTACGGTGCTGAGGCATTGCATGGCGAAGACGAAATAGACGAGGAGGCCGAGGCAGAACGGGAGTGAGTAGACGGGGCGTCCATCTGGATGTTTTTCAGCGCGCAGGCGATCGCGCAGCGGGGTTTCATCTTCGGCCTCGGCTTCGACGGCATAGATCACACCGAGCTGACTGTTGAAGACTTCGCGGGCTCCTTGCGCTCCGATGAGGCCGATGGCGACGCGCCAGTCACCCCCCATCGGCCGGACTAGCGGCTCCATGACCCGGCCGAGGCGCCCTGCAAAACTGTTTTCCACCTGACGGGAGGGGTCGCCATCGCTGGATTTAGGATAGGTCAGGGCGGCCCACAAGACGATGGAAAGCCCTAGAATGACCGTGCCCGCGCGACGGACAAACATCCACGCGCGGTCCGCCATCTGGCGCATGATGCCCGCGAGGGCCGGGGCTTTGTAGGTGGGAAGCTCTAGAATGAGCGGAGTAGAAACTCCCTTCATCACAGTGCGGTTGAAGAGCCAGGCGAAAAAGAAGGCGCCCAGTGTGCCCATGGCGTACAATCCCAAGAGAATCAATGCTTTACCCCACGCGGGCATCAGGGCTGGCGGAAAAAGCAGGGGAATGAGCAGGGCATAAACTGGCAGTCGAGCCGAGCAGCTGGCCAGCGGGGCGACCATGATAGTGATCAGCCGGTCCTTCGGACTATCAATGGTGCGGGTGGCCATGACCCCGGGTACCGCGCAGGCGTAACTGCTGAGAATAGGCAAAAAACTTTTTCCATTCAATCCCACCCGGCCCATGAGCCGGTCCATCATGAAGGCCAGCCGCGCCATATACCCCGTATCCTCGAGCAACCCGATGAAGAAGAAAAGGATGAGAATTTGCGGCAGAAAAACCAGTACCCCGGCCACCCCAGCGATGGCCCCATCAATGATCAGGCTGCGAAGGTCCCCGTCTGGCATGACGCCGGTCACCCAGCCAGCCAGTCCACCCACCTCCCGGCCCCACAGCTCGCCTCCGCTCAGGACCGCTTCAATCCAGCCCATGGGCGCTTCGGCGACCTTAAAAATAAGCGTGAAAATAACGGTCAAGACGGTCAGTAGCGCAGTCCACCCCCAGACTCGGTGCAGCAAAATGGCGTCCAGCCGGTCGGTCAGCGAGAGCTGTTGGGCATCGGGTCGGCGCACTACTTCCTCGCAGAGGGCCCCGATGGCATCATACCGGGCGGCCACAAGACGGTCTTCCCAGCCGGGGACCTCACGTTCCAACTGCTCTCGCACGGCCTGCAACTCGCTCCGTGCCTCATTTGAAATTCCGTAATGCGTCGGATCATGCGACGACAACAAATACAACGGCTCGAGGAGCGGGGCTCCCTCTCTAACGACGCCCGATTGCGACAATGTCTCGCGGCTGCGCAGCAGGCCTCCCCGCACTGGAACTGGCAACAAATCAGGCAACCCATGGGGCGGCGTCAGATCGTCCCGCGACATGGCCACTTTCAAATCAATCAGGCCTTTTTTGATTGATGCCTGAGTTGGCACCACGGGTACCCCAAGGCGTTCTGACAGCCGGTGGACGTCGAGTCGAAGCTGTTTGCCGACCGCGAGATCGACCATGTTGAGAGCGACAATGACTGGCACTCCGAGCTCAATGATTTGTGTGACGAGATACAGGTGACGCTCGAGGTTTGACGCATCTACCACGCAGACAATCCGGTCTGGCCTGGCGGTGCCCGGGGCTCGCCCGAGGAGGACATCTCGCATGACCGACTCATCCGGGGAGCGCGCATTGAGCGAATAACTGCCCGGCAGGTCAATCAACGTCATCCGCCGCCCATGCTGGGAATAACATTCACCTACTTTTTTCTCGACCGTGACTCCAGGGTAATTGCCCACTTTCTGACGGAGGCCGGTCAGCGCGTTAAAAAGCGTGGATTTGCCACAGTTGGGGTTGCCTACCAACGCGTAAACCAGCGGTGTTTCAGAAAGGACAGCCATGGAGTTAGCCGCGGGTAATTTCAATTAACTCGGCTTCCGAGCGGCGCAGCGAGAGCAATGACCCTCGCAATGAGATTTCAATCGGGTCACCTAAGGGCGCCCGCCGTACCAACGTAAAACGCGTTCCCGGCACCAGCCCCATTTCCCGCAGCCGGGTCAGTGCGGCGTTACCCGCCGGCAGCGCTACCACCACTCCGGAGGCACCCGTAGGCAAAGTGGAGAGAGTCTCGGGAACAAGCATCACACAACGACGAGTTTATTATTAAGCCACCGCCGCGCTGACCCGGATGGAGCCGGCTAGCTGACGACTCAACCCAACCCGCGAACCACACACCGAACACACCATGGTGCCACTATTGTTTAAAATACGCACCTCCGCCTGCTCGCAAAAACCCATCTCCCGAAGCTTCGAACAGACAGCCTCCTGCCCCTCCAACCGCAAAACACGCACCGTGTCGCCCGCGCGCGCATCGCGTAACGCCTGTGAAGGTTGGTCAGAAGAAAGACTCATGAGAAAAAAGGACGACGCTCAGCAGCACCGAAACGCTTGGGTAGTTTATGAGAACGATTCGCAAATGCAACCTGCTTTCTCTCTCCAGACCGCCGGTGGCATGGTGTTTTTCCTTGGGGAGACTGGGGACTCGTGGCCTGCGCGCGGCGTCTCAGCACGGCTGTGGCTGGAGGCTTGCCTATGGGGAATCTTTGGGGGGCGGGGGGAGGAGCATTTCGAGGTGGGGGATGCCATCCTCGATGTAGTGGGAGGAAGCTGGGACGAAGCCGAAGGAGTGGTAGAAATGTTGGAGGTGGCTTTGGGCGCTGAGGCGCACGGTCATTTCTGGAAAGTGGAGGTGGCTGTACCGGATACCTTCTGCGACCACTTTTTTCCCTAGGCCAGTGCCGCGGAAGGTGCGGGTGGTCAGGACCCGTCCGATGGATGGCTCTGGGCTTTTGGGGCCGGGATCGATGAGGCGCAGGTAAGCGGCGAGGTGCGGGCCGCAATGACCGGTCAGGTGCCAAGCGACGGCATCGTAGGCATCAGCGTCTTGGTAGGGGCATTGTTGTTCGACGACAAAAACTTGTTCACGGGCGGCGAGGATGGCGTGGAGTTCCGTGCTGGAGAAGTCTTCTAGTCGGCGCCAGGTGAAGATGGGCGATGGGGTGTTTGACATCAGACCGGGGTGGTGAGGGTGGTCGGCGCGACCGCGTCATCTCCTTTGAGCCAGCGTCGAAAGCCCCGTAATTCGTCGAGGGTGCCGACGATCAGGAGGTCGTCACCTGGTTTGAGGATCTGGTGGCCGTCTGGATTGATGATGCGTTCTGTGCCGCGCTGGATGCCGGCGATGCGGACGCCGGTGGCTTGAGCGATCTTCAATTGGGCGAGTGTTTGGTGGGCGCGCGGTCCATCGGCGAGCCTTTGGCATTCGAGGACGGAGCCGCTTAAATTTCCGGTGGTGGCGGGGTCGGAGGGTGTTTCGTCGAGGAGGAACGTGCGAGCGGCGGCGAGGCTGGTGGTTTGTCCGAGGAGGAGGACTTTATCACCGGGGTAGAGGCGGAGGTCGGGTCCGGTGCGGGTGATGGTGCAGCCGTTGCGTTCGACCTCGATGATTGAGCATCCGAAGCGGGCGGGGATGGCGAGTTGGGCGAGGTTTTGACCGGCGCAGGCGGCGGCGTCGGGCACGGTGCAGTCTTCGAGGCGCAGGCCCCATGATTCGAGGCCGTGATCGAGGGCGATCCGGGCTGATTCTCTGGCGCCGGCTGGGGTGTTGGGCGTGAAGACGTTTTGCACGGATGATTCCATGGTGCTGTACCAATAGATAAGGCGGTTGGAAAAACTCCAGAGCACGGCGGTAGCGGCGGCGGCGATGATGAGCCACCCCCATCCGGGCAAGGAAGCGAAGGGCAAGACCAGATACAGCCAGGCGCCGAGGATGACCGCGGCTACGGCACGAAATCCGCGTTCGACCACTCGGGCGGAGAGCGGGCCTACGGCGCCGACGCTTTCGGCAAAGATCATGGCGACGGTGCTGATGTTGCGCCAGGTGGAGAGCAGCAGCACGAGCAGCATCAGGCCGAGCACCGCCCAAAAGCCGTACTGCATGACCGTTTTTTCGACCTCGGTGGTTTTAAACAGGCTGGAGGCGCCGCGGAGGAGTTGGGGCGAAAAGATCAGCAGGCCGGTCATGAAGAGTATTTCCACCAGTGCTTGAAGCAGGCGGCCGCGAACAAAGCGCCAGATCATGGGAGCGGCTTGGCGGTTCTGAATTTGTTTGAGCCATTCGTGGTAAGCGTTCAGGGCCCGCGTCAGCCAGCGAGGTTCGAAGCGGTCGATGATCTGGATGAGGTGGGTGGCGTGGTGGTTGACGAGGGGGGTGGTGAGGACGGTGAGGATCGAGACGCCGACGGCGAGCGGATAGAACCGGGCAGGCAGGACGCCGGCGGTGACGCCGAGCTGGGCAATGATGAAGGAAAATTCACCGACGGGGCTGAGCAGCAAGCTACCACGGCGGGCTTCGCGGGGGGGGGTGCCGCAGAGAATCATAGCCGCTCCCGTGGCCAGCGGTCGCGCGATCATGACAAAGACCCAGAGCCCAAGAATCCAGCCCCAGACCTCCAGCAGCAGACGGACCTCAATCATCATGCCAATGGAAACGAAAAAGACACTGCTGAAAATGTCCCGTAGTCCGGCAAAAGACTTTTCAATCCCGGTTTTCTGCGGCATTTCCGCGACAATGGCCCCCAGTAGAAAAGCGCCCAGAGCCAGCGAATAACCAGCCTTGGCGGCGCACAAGGCGAGTAAAAACAAGACGCCCGCCACAATGATGGCTTGCAACTCGGGATCGGCCCGGGCTTCCAGCCGTCGAAATAGCCGCGGGACCAGCAGGAGGCCGGCCCCAACCAGCAGCACGACAAACGCGCTCATGGTGGCCAACAGCGCCCCTACGCTAGTACCTCCCCCGGCCTCACCCTGCGTCTGGCTGGCCAATACCGTCAACATGACCACCGCCACCACATCTTCCATCACCGTGATGGCCAACGTGCGCTGGGCATACCCTTCATGGGTGAGTTTGAGCTCGCCAATGATCTTGGCAATCACCGCCGAACTCGAAACCATGAACATGCTGGCCATGAACAAACTCTGCAGCGTGCTCCACCCGGCTAGCGACCCCAGAATCTGGGTCAGGTTCATGATAAAAAATGCCCCCAACGCCGTCGCCAGCAGCGTGGGTAACCCCATCCGGCCCAGTCGGGTCAAACTCAGCCCAAGACCGATAGCAAACATCAGAAAAACCAAGCCGACCTGAGAGAGGACCTGAATGCGGTCGACATCCGTAATGAAGGAAAATGGCGGCGTATAAGGGCCAATTAACATGCCCGCGAGCAAATAGCCGACAATGACCGAGAGCCCGATCCGCTTGCAGAAAATGCCCGCCATACCGGCCGAGAGCAGCACCACCGCAAGGTCCTGTATAAAATTAATACCATCCATGAAGCGGCCATCATCACGCGGGCTGCTCCACGTACAAGAAGTACCTGGCGCCGATCCCTCTGCCCAGAGCCCGCCGCGGCTCATGCCCACTGTGCCGGGCTCCCGACACATGGTGGATCAGACAGACGGCCAGACGGCCAGACGGCCAGAGGACCCGGCGCGCTCGCCTTGTCAGGGGACACCAAGGCACCGATGGCTGCGCGTATAAGTCAACAAGACCCGCGCTCAGCAGCGCGCCCTACGATCGGTTCGCGCTGGCGCCGCACAGCATGCGTACTCGCGCTGGCATGACTCAGTGGTGACGGTTTTCTTTGTCGATGAGTGCCTGCACGGACTGGCGCAAGGCCTCGATTTCCCGGCGCAATGTTTCGATACTATCTTGTAGATGCATTGGTTCCGCGGGTTTTGGTCGGGCGGAAGGGGCGGCGGCGCGGAGGGTTTGAGCGAGGTTTTCGAGTTCTTGGGCGAGGTCGTGGAGCCCGGCGGCGCGCAGATGCCGCAATGATTCCTCGACGTGATGCAGCCGGCGTTTCGCTCCCGGGCGCGGGCTGTCGTCGCCGGCTCGTTGGTGGTCGGCATGGTCCGCTCTGCGGTCGCGGGAGGGAGGGGCGCCGTCTTCTTGCGGCTGGCAGACCGGGCAGGCGCCATCGGTGTGCCACTGTTTCATTTTTGCCTCGGTGGCGCGGTGCAATTCTTCGACGGCGGCCTGCATTTTTTTGCAGGCCTGCTGGCGCACTTCGGCGGCTGGTTCGGGCTGGCCATAGGCTTCGAGGGCTTCTGCTTGTGCGGCGGCCGCCTGCTGGGTTTCAACTATTTTCCGGTGGGCCTCGGTGTTTTCCTCGATGATTTGTTGGAGGGCGGGAGGTTGGGCTTTTTGCTCTTCGGTTTTCCCGTGGTGGGGGTTGTTGATTTCATCCTCGGCGATAGCGGTAGGGATGAGGAAAGAGCTGATGGTGAGTAGTATCGAGAGCAGGAGTGTTTTCATGGGATGGGGGCAACAAAGCCATTTTAAGTGTACGCGGGTTGCTGCGGCTGTCCAACCGGACGGGCTGGTGGTCATGGCGGGGGAGTGAAAGTGATTGGCAATCCGCCCAGGGTTGAGGCACGATCGGCCTGATGAATCTTCGTGCCGTCTTGTGTCTTTTATTTTTAGCGTGTCCATGCTCTGTGCTTTTGGCGGAGGGTGATCGTGGGGATTATGCGATTCCGGCGACGGATGACGGGCTGCCAGGTGCTGGGCCGTTGCGGCGGGCGGACTGGTTTCGCGAGCTTTGGCAGCAAAAGCGCCGTGGGTGGGCGGAGCGGGTGGAGGCGGATCAGGGGGCGGTAGTTTTTTTGGGTGACAGCATC
>JALRGB010000474.1 GCA_023253575.1 Verrucomicrobiales bacterium | reverse complement strand
ATCGTGTTCACCCACGCCGACTCCACCCTAACCGCCACCCACCTCCACGCCATCACCCACCAGCTGGCCACCAACCCCACTCTGCACGCCGGCGCCTTCCATCGCGACGTCGCCTCCCTCTACCCATACCTCACCTGGGCCACCCCGCTCATCCGCTGGTGGATGGCCGAACTCGGTACCATCTACGGCGACCAATCACCCTTCATCCGCCGCCACACTCTGGCCCGCTTCGGCGGCTACCCGCCGCTCCCGATCATGGAAGACATGGCCTTCTCCGATCAAATGCGCCACCAACTGGCCCACGACGAATTGCGCCTGCTCGACCCCCCACTGCCCACCTCCCCACGCCGCTTCCACCGGCGCGGCCACCTGCGCAATAAACTACACAACCTCGCCCTCATCGCCGCTTGGCGGTTCGGCGCCGTAAGCCCGGAAAAAATCCACCAACTTTATTACCAACACCGCAGCGAAGGCGAAACCTGAATCACACCCACCGGCTGAGAATCGCACGCTACCGCTTCGCACTCCCATCAATCGGATTTCCAAAAGTCGACCCGGAATCCGCCGCCACTCATCCCCGTCGCCCCACCTCCACGATCTCACCACCACCCACGCGCCAACAATAACGCGCTCCCACTTTAAAAAAGCTACTGATCCATTGACTTGAGCGAATATTCATATTAATATTCATTCATGTCTTCACGTTCCACCGCGACGAAAAAAACGGGGGCGGTCAACCCCTCCGAATACCCGGGGCTGGAACCCCAAATTTCCTGCGCGGTCATGCTCAAAGCACTGGCAGATGACACAAGACTGGCCGTGGTGCGGCGGCTGTTTGCCGGGGCCTGCCATGCAGGGGATTTGCAAAAATCTCTGCAGATCGAGCAAAGCCTCCTTTCTCATCATTTAAAACACCTGCGAGACGCCGGTCTTGTTGAATCACAACGCGACGGCAAGGCAGTTTTGTACCGGCTCACTCCCTCGGTCGAACGCCGGAGGCGGGGCGAAGTCATTGACCTCGGATGTTGTCAGCTTTCTTTCCCGCCCTCATGCGAATAATTTTGCTATTGAGCCTGCTGCCGGCGGCTCTGGGTCTAGGTTTCCTGACCGCGTGCTCTCAAAATGCCGGCGTGACTGTGGTCGTAACCGGATCCAGCACAGTGGCCCCAGTCGTCGCCGAGGCTGCCGCGCGGTTTGAAAAATCCCATCCTGGAGTGCGCATCGAAGTACAGACTGGGGGCTCGTCACGAGGCATTGCTGACGTGCTTTCCGGCGTCGCCACCCTAGGCATGATTTCCCGTGAACTCACCGCTGACGAAACCGGGCTGGTGGCGCACCAAATTGCGATCGACGGAGTAGGCGTCATTGTTCATCGCGACAACCAAATATCATCACTGGATCGTCAGCAACTGATCGACATTTACACCGGTAAAACAAGCAACTGGATGAGCGTCGGCGGAAGTGACGCCCGAATCACAGTGATCAGCAAGGCCGAAGGACGGGCCACGCTCGAAGTATTTCTTGGCTATACCGGGCTCGATAGTGCGGACATTAAGGCAGATGTCCTCATTGGGGAAAACCAACAAGGCATCAAAACAGTGGCAGGAAACCCTCTAGCCATTGCCTATGTTTCGATCGGAGCAGCAGCCACCGAGGCCGGGGCCGGCACCCCCGTCAAGCTGTTGAGCTGCGACGGCATGCCAGCGACGAGCGCCGCCGTCGCCTCCGGTGCATTCCCCATCACGAGGCCGCTGCAACTGGTCAGCCGCGGAGAACTGCCCCCCGCCGCCAGCGCCTTCCTCGACTTCATGATGTCATCGCACATTCACGATGTGATCACATCCCACCTCTATGTCCCCGTCGTTAGGTGATCGCTTCCTGCGATGGGGCCTTGGGATCTGCGCCGTCGTAAGCGGAAGCGTGGTCTTGCTGATGATCGGATTCCTGCTCTCCGGAGCCCTGCCAGCTCTCCAGACCGGAATGACGCCGCGGTTTTTCCTCGATTCCCACTGGCGGCCGTCCTCTCTGCGCGACCCCCAATATGCCCTGCTTCCCATGCTGGCCGCATCGGTGCTGGTCACCGCGCTGGCCACAGTGCTGGCCTGCCCCATCGCCATGGCCGCAGCTGTTTTTAACCATTTTTTTCTCCCCTCGCGGTGGGCGGCAATTCATCGACGCATCCTTGAACTACTCGCCGGCATTCCATCGGTCGTCTTCGGGTTTTGGGGATTGACGGTCTTGGTCCCCTTGATCAACCGCGTGCACCCGCCCGGTCCGAGCCTGATAGCCGCAGGTCTTGTGCTGGCCTTGATGATCCTCCCAACCATCACCCTGACCAGTCACGCCGCCATGCGCGCCGTCCCACACGCCCAATTAATGGCAGCCGCCGGACTGGGCCTAGGACGCCTCACCACCATCCGCACCATCATCCTGCCAGCCGCCCGCCACGGCATCGTCGCCGGCATCGGCCTCGCCGTAGCCAGAGCCGTAGGCGAAACCATGGCCGTCGTCATGGTCTGCGGTAACGTAGCACAAATTCCATCGAGCCTCTTCGACCCCGTGCGGCCAGTCACAGCTACCATCGCTCTCGAAATGGGGTACGCCACCGCCTCCCACAAATCCCTCCTCTATGCCGCCGGATTCATCCTCGTTCTCGTCACCGCCACCCTTACAGGCTGGTTCACCATCCGAAAACCGAGCGCTCAATCCGCTTCCCGTTGAAAACTCAACTCATGAGCCCCCGTCCGGACCGCCTCTGGAAAACCAGTTCCCCGCGCTGGCCTGACCTCGCGCTGGGATTGCTTGGCGCCCTCTCTGCGGCGGTGACCATCGGCTTAACCGGCTGGATTGTGTGGGATCTGATCCGTCTTGGCCTCCCCCATCTGTCGTGGCACTTTGTGACCGGCCCGGTAGAAAGCGGCGGGCGCGCGGGAGGTATCGGCCCCGTCATTGTTGCCACCGTCATGCTCACCAGCCTCAGCCTTGTCGGCGCTGTTCCAGCAGGCGTAGCCGCAGCACTGTGGTTATCCGAATACACCGCTCCTGAAGGAGTGTGGTGCCGCGCCATCACGGCAGCATCGACCTACTCGCCAGCATCCCGTCCATTCTCTTCGGGCTTTTTGGCATGGCCTTTTTTTGCCAGTTTCTGGGCCTTGGTTTTTCCATCATTTCCGGGAGCCTCACGTTGGCCTGCATGATCCTGCCCGTCATCGTACGAACGACACTCACGGCCTTCCGGGAACTGCCGAGCAGCTTGCGCTCCAGCTCCGCCGCCCTTGGGCTAGCCCAGTCCACCATTCTGTGGAAAATCCTCCTGCCCGCCGCACTGCCAAGCATCATGGTCGGGGTCACGCTCGGAGTAGGCCGGGCCCTCGCCGAAACGGCCGCCCTGATATTTACCAGCGGATATGCCACCCGCTGGCCCAGCTCGCCCCTCGATTCCGGACGTGCCCTCTCCGTCCACATCTATGACCTCGCCATGAACATTCCTCAGAGCAGCGCACCCGCCAGCGCCAGCACCCTCGTGCTACTGGCCATCCTGTTCAGCTTCAATGGCATCGCCTTCATCCTCAGCCGGCGCGGCAGCGTGCTCCAGTCCATTCGATAATTCAGCCGCTATGACACCCAGCATGCCGCCCGCCCCCGACCTGACCGTGTCCGACCTCACCGTCACCTACGGACAGATCAAGGCACTTGATCACACC
>JALRGB010000519.1 GCA_023253575.1 Verrucomicrobiales bacterium | reverse complement strand
TCTACCATTGCGCTGACGTCTTCTTCAATCTGCTTATACTGCTTCTGACGATCCAGTATAAAGTCACGGGCTTTTTCCAGCTTCTGGCGGGTAGGGGAACGCCTGATCGCCGCGGCGATGGCGTCTGCCTGCACGGTCCCGGACCAGACACCCTCATCAGCTTTCATGACCTGACCCAGGTGACCTTCCGCGTGCTCGATGAATCACTCATCGCCACCTACCTCGACCTCGTGCCCGTTCTCGACAAAGCCGGCGCTTACGCCGCCCAAGATCACGGCCATCTCATCATCGAAAAAATAGACGGCTCCTTGAGCACGGTCATCGGATTGCCTCTCGAAGCACTGGCCCGGCATCTCGCACCTTGGGAGGCCCAAGATTTACCGGCTGGCGATTGACAAAAGTGATCCACGGGGTGATCGGCGCCGATGAGTACGCTTTCCAGCCATCGTCCGCTTCTTGTCATCGGGGGTGCGGGCTACATCGGTTCCCACACCGTGCGCCATTTGGCCGAGGCCGGTCAGCCTGTGGTGGTTCTGGACAATTTCAGCCTTGGTCATCGCGGGGCGATAGTCACTCCTAGCGTGACCGTTGTGGCGGGGGAGTTATCTGATGCCGAGCTGATCGAGTCACTCTTTGCCGAGCATCACTTTGATGCTGTCATTCACTTTGCCGCCTGCTCGGTGGTCGGCGAGTCCGTGGCCGAACCGTTGAAATATTACAGCAACAACGTGGGTGCACCGCTGGTCGTACTGGAAGCGATGCGGCGCCACCGCTGCCAGTCATTCATTCTTTCCTCTACGGCCGCCACCTACGGTGATCCCGTCACCATGCCGATGGATGAACGCCACCCTCAGCAGCCGATCAATCCTTACGGCTGGTCCAAGTTCATGCTCGAAAGGATCCTCACCGACTGCCAAGCCGCATGGGGCCTGCGCAGCGTGGCCCTTCGCTATTTCAATGCGGCCGGCGCTTCTGAAGACGGCCTGATCGGCGAAGACCACCACCCGGAAACCCACCTCATCCCCAGAGTCCTGATGGCCATTACCGGCGAAATCGAAAAAATCACCGTCTTCGGCCGTGATTACCCGACTCCCGACGGAACGTGCATTCGCGACTACATCCACGTCCTTGATCTGGCCACCGCCCACGCCGCCGCCCTCGCCCACCTCAGAAATGAGGGCGGTTCGCTCCGGTGCAATCTCGGCACCGGCCGCGGATGCTCAGTGCAGGAAATCATCTCGCTGGCCGAAGCCGTCACCGGAAAACCGGTGCCACTCGACTACGGCCCGCGACGCGCCGGCGATCCGCCTTCACTCGTGGCCGATCCCACGCTGGCCCGAACCGCCCTCGGCTGGCAGGCCGCTCATCCCGACCCGCGCTTCATGATCGAAACCGCCTGGCGCTGGCTGACCGGCCCGCAAGGCGGTCGCTACGACCGCTCTGCCCGCGCCGCCTAAATCCAGCGCATGCAGCGAAAGGGATGTTCATCCACTAGGTTGCTCTGCACTCCAGCCAGCCGGTCAGGCCAATAAAATTGCACCCCCACATAATGCCAGACCGGCGAAATAACGGCTTCTTTTTGAATCAATAGCGTCTCCGCCTCCCGGAAAATCGCAAATCGACGGTCCCGGTCGACCTCCATGGCCGCCGCCGCAATCAAACGGTCATATTCCACGCTTTTCCAGCCCGTGCGATTGTTGCCACTCTCAGACAGAAACATGTCGAGAAATGTATTCGGATCGTTGTAGTCACCGACCCATGGCGACCGGCAAATGTCATAATTCACCTTGCGCATGGAATCGAGGTAGACTTTCCATTCCTGCTTCTGCGGTAATATCTTCACCCCCAACGCATTTTCCCACATCGACTGCAACTCGATGGCCATCGCCAAATCCGTCTCCAAAATAGGAAAGAGATAGCGCACCAGAGGAAACCCGCGCCCCCCCGGATAACCAGCCGCCGCCAACAGGCGCCGGGCTTCCTCCACATCAAAAAGCTGCTCCGGCCTCGGCGGCTCATACCCGCCACACCCGGGAGGCACAAAACTGTAAGCCGCCGGCTCCCCCATCCGCGTGACCCGGTCCACCAGTCGCTGCCGATCAAGACACAAACCAAAAGCACGACGTACCCGGGGATCCGCAAAGGGACTGTCCGCCACCGCACAGTTGAAACGCATAAATCCACTGGCCAGCATCGGCCCGCTGTGGAAATACGGCTGCTGCCGCAGTGACGACACCAGCGACGCCGGTACACCGTTCTTGTCCATCGTCAGGTCAGCCGTCCCCGTAACAAAATAATTCAAAGCACTCACCGGGTTGCTGATCGTTCGAATCTCCACCTGCCTCATCCCCACCTGCTCACGATCCCAATAAGTCGGGCTTTTTTCCAAAACCAGACGGTAGTTGAGCCTCCACTCCGCCAGACGATAGGCCCCATTGCCCACGATCTGCCCCGGCTCCCACGCGCTCCCGCCCGCCGCCGTCAACGAGCGAACATGCACCGGACAATACGTCGTGAACGCACAGAGATCCGTAAAATACGGCGCCGGATGCTCCAGCCTCACCACCAACGTGCGATCATCCTCCGCCTTCACCCCGACTTCTGCGAAATCAGCCAACTTCCCTTCACTGTATGCCTTCGCATTGACGATCACATGCAGCAGCGTGACGTAATCAGCCGCCGTCTTGGGGTCCAGCACGCGCTCCCACGAAGCTACAAAATCATGCGCCGTCACCGGCTCGCCGTTGCTCCAACGAGCACTCTCCCGCAGCCTGAAAATATAACGCAATCCATCTGACGAAATCTCAGGCCCCGCCTCCGCCACCCCCGGAACTGACTCGCCCGCCTCATTCCACCTCATCAGCCCCTCAAATAACGAGGTGATCACCCGCCCCGACGCCTGATCAGAAGCCAATGCCGGATCCAATGTCTCCGGCTCCGAAGGACTCAAAAATATCAGATCCGCCCGTGGCTCCATGCCACCACATCCCGCAAATCCAAGCGCAGCCGCAGGCGGAACCACCGCAAGCAAATGCCGCCTCGTCATCAATTAGTTGGCTGGAGCCGGCTCCACTGCTGGCGTTTCAACCGCTGGAGTCTCGGCCGCTGGCGCCGGCTCCACTGCTGGGGTCTCAACCGCTGGGGTCTCAACCGCTGGAGTCTCAACCGCTGGAGTCTCAACTGCTGGCGTTTCAACCGCTGGGGCCTCGGCCGCAGGCGCTTCCACCGCTGGAGTCTCGGCCGCAGGCGCCTCAACTGCCGGCGTCACCGGGGCTGGAGTTTCCACGGCTGGCGCGACAAGGGCCGGGGTTCCCGGAGTTTCGGCGCCTGGCGTGACTGGCGGAGCTGGTGGAGGCGTCGGAGCGGGCAGGGCGGCCAAATCTTTTCCGAGGCGGGCAGCTTTTTTCGTTTCGTGAGCGTTGAGGAGGCCCAGGCTTATGGCGAGCAGGAAGAAGGCGACGGTCAGGTAGGTTGTGGCTTTTTGCAGAACGTCAGTCGTCCTCGACCCGAACATTTGGTTGGTGGCATCGACTCCGAAAGTCGCACCAAGACCTTCCTGCTTTGGGCGTTGCATCAACACCAGGAGAAGCAGAAAAAGCGAGACCAGCACGATGCCAATCAGCAGAATGATATAAAGGGCCGACATAAGAAGCCAGTAGACTACCGCCTGAATGGCGATGGGCAAATGGAAGTTGGAGGGCACATCGCGAACACCGGACAAATGACAAATGGCCAGTGACAAATGGCAAACGCCGCCTAGCGATTTTATTCACCTCGTTCAATGTACCAAGAACGAGCCATCACCATGAAAGATCCTATTTCCGTTGCAGTCACCGGCGCCGCCGGTCAAATCGGCTATTCGCTGTTGTTCCGCATCGCCTCGGGCGCTGTGTTTGGACCAGACCAGCCGGTCAACCTGCATCTCATTGAGATTGAGCCCGCGCTACCTGCCTTGCAAGGGGTGGTGATGGAACTCGACGACTGCGCCTTTCCACTATTGAACTCGGTAGTGCCGACGGCGAATTTGGACGAAGGATTTCGTGGCGTAAACTGGGCCTTGCTCGTGGGCAGTGTGCCGCGCAAGGCGGGTATGGAGCGCAAGGAGTTGCTCAACATCAATGGTAAAATTTTCATTGGTCAGGGGCAGGCCATTCAGCGACAAGCCGCCTCTGACGTCCGCGTCCTAGTCGTGGGCAACCCGTGCAATACCAACTGTTTGATTGCTGCCCGCAACGCGCCGGATGTTCCCCGCGATCGGTTTTTCGCCATGACCCGACTCGATGAAAACCGCGCCAAATCCCAGCTAGCCGGCAAGGCGGGGGTTCCGGTCCGCGAGGTGACTAATCTCGCGATCTGGGGCAATCACAGCTCCACGATGTACCCGGACTTTTTCAATGCCAAGATCAACGGCACCCCGGCGCCGGAAGTCATCACGGACCACGAGTGGTTGCGGGGTGATTTCATCGCCACCGTGCAGCAGCGCGGAGCGGCCATCATCAAGGCCCGGGGGCTTTCTAGCGCCGCCAGCGCCGCCAATGCAGCCGTCGATACCGTGCGTACCTTGACCCATGGCACCGCCCCCGGCGACTGGACCAGCGTCGCCGTTTACTCCGATGGCTCCGCCTACGGGGTGGAAAAAGACCTGATGACCAGCTTCCCCATCGCCGTCCGACCCGGAGCCCAGTGGGAAATCGTGACCGGCGTGCCGCTCAATGAATTCAGTCAGGAAAAAATCAACGGCACCATCAACGAGCTCAAAGAAGAACGCGAAGCCATCAGCGAGCTGCTGCCCGCCTGATGCCAAGCCCCATTCCGGCCCCACCCGGGCCGCCACCCTCCCTTCCTCCTGCCCTCCCCGCTGGTCCAGCAAAGCCCTGAAGCCGCAACCGACACCAGCCGCTCCCCCACCGCCGCCCTCCCAGCCAGCCGGCACCACAAATCACCATCACCCACACTCGTCGTCTCCTCATGTCCGCCACGCTGCCACCCCTGACCCGCACCCAATGGTTGATCTGCGTGATCGCTTCCATTGGATTTGCCTTCGACATTTATGAGCTGCTGATGCTGCCGCTCATCATCAAACCAGCTCTGGCGGCACTGAGCGAACCGCTGGTGCGGGAAATGATCGCCGGCGGCACCAGTCCGGCCGAGGCCGCGGCTTCATGGGCCCCCGGTGGTAAAAACTACATCAACTGGGCCCGCACGTTATTTTTTATCCCGGCCCTCGCCGGCGGCGTTTTCGGCCTGCTTGGCGGCTATCTGACCGACCGCCTGGGGCGTCGCCGTGTCCTCACCTTCAGCATCTTGCTTTACGCCTTTGCGGCGTGTGCGGCCGGGTACTCAACTTCGCTCTGGCAGCTCCTCTTTTTCCGATGCCTTGTTTTCATCGGTGTCTGCGTAGAATTTGTCGCGGCGGTGGCCTGGCTGGCCGAGTTGTTCAAGAACCCGGTGCAGCGCGAAAAGGTGCTTGGCTACACCCAAGCCTTCTCCTCTCTCGGCGGTCTACTGGTGGCCGGCGCCAATGTCATGGCCGCTAAATGGGCTCTCGATCTGCCAGCCATCCATGGCGGCCACGAAGCGTGGCGCTATACTTTGATTTCCGGCGTGCTCCCGGCACTGCCGTTGTTGCTCATCCGACCATT
>JALRGB010000514.1 GCA_023253575.1 Verrucomicrobiales bacterium | reverse complement strand
ACACGGTGCCGGCGTGGATGGCGGCGACGAGGGCGGTGGATCCGGCGGGCGTGGATGTCAGGGCGTCGAGCGAGCTGCGGCGCTGACCGGCGTGCAGATCGGGCCAGAGTGCGAGCAAGCTGGCGGCGGCATCGGGGTGACTGGACGCCTGGAGGGCGCTGAGGGCAGCATTGCGGACGGCGGCGTCCGGATGGGATTTCCACAGGTTAAGAAACCGTGCGGATTCCCGTGGGGCCAGTGAGGCTAGGGTGTTGAGGACGCGGACGAGGCGGTCGGCATCTGAGGAGTTGGTTGCTTCCAGCAGAGTGTTTTCCAGCGCGGACAATTTGAACGCGGAAATCAGGCGAAAGGCGAGGTCTGACGAGTTGGCCAGCAAGGCGTTGGCCTGAGTGGTCAGCATGGCTGTCAGCGAGGCGGCGTCGAACCGTGTTTTTAGGCGCAGCAATGTTTCCAAGCCGGCTGGGGTTTGCACCAAGGTGGCGAGGGCGCTCTGCACGGCCGGGTCGTTAGCGGCTTCGGCCAGGCGGAGCCATTCTTCGTCATTCGGGGTGCGGTGCCATTGGGCGAGCAGCCGGGCGACGCGTGGGGCCGAGACTTTGGCGGGCAGGGCTAGGGAGGCGACCATCAAGCTTTCGGCAGGCAGTTTTTGGGCGGCGGGGGAGTCGAGGAAGGCGGCGACGGCGTCCGGATAGTTTTCGAGAAACATCCGAACGAGATAGCGTTCGTATTCTCTTTCGTACGCGGCGCCCACTTTGATCGGTTGTCCCGACTGGGTGGAGGCGGCCACTGGTTCGGTGACCGGTTCGCGGGCGGCGGCGATCAGGGTGGCCAAGGTGCCTGGCGACGGATCGTGGGCGAGGCTGTCAGCGACAGCGCCAATGGCGGCGGTGCGTACGGTGAACTCGCTATCGGCGAGGAAAGCGGCGGCTTGCGCGCCGGCGAAAGTGGCCGCTTCGCGGCGCACGTTGGGATTCGGATGGGTGGCGAGCGGTGCCAGTAGGTCGGTCGCCAGGTTTTTTTCGACCAGCACCCAGAGCGCTTG
Organism: Verrucomicrobiales bacterium; assembly: GCA_023253575.1. Lineage (GTDB taxonomy): Bacteria > Verrucomicrobiota > Verrucomicrobiia > Verrucomicrobiales > V1-33 > CAJBME01. The sequence goes on along the minus strand of JALRGB010000514.1, from coordinate 1,296 downwards.
GATGCGCCGGGCGTCGGGGTACGGGCGGGTGGCGTCCGCATCCTGCTTCGCGACGGGGGCTTGCACGATATTTTTCAGTGCGTTGAGGGTTGTTGGCGCGAGGGTCGGCCGGTCGGCCAGTGTTTGCCATGCCAGATGGCTTTGGGCTACCGAGTCATGACCGAGGGCGGCGACCAAGCCTTCTTCGGACATGCGGGTGAAATCAGGCACGGGGAAACCGGCTTCCGCCTTGCCTTTGAGGCGCCAGATACGGCCGCGTTTTTTGTCGCGTTCGGGGTGATTGCGCGGCACTTCGTTATGCGAAATGATTTTGTTGTACCAATCGACGATATAGACCGCGCCATCTGGGCCGAGGGTCATGGCGACTGGGCGGAACCATGGGTCGCCGCTGGCGACGACATCGTGCAATTTCTCCAATTTCCAGCCGGTGCCGGTGGTGGCATCGCGGTGCATCTTGATGGCTTGTATGCGATTGGTGATCGGGTTGGCGACGAGCATGACGTCTGACCATGCGGCGGGAAAACTGCCGCGGGCGTCGGTCAGGGCCAGACCGCTCAGGCCCGTGCCGCCCATGCGAAAGCCGGGCGCGGTCGCCGGAAATTCAGGTCCATAACTTTTCCACTGGGCATTGGAGCAGCCCGGATAGTTCGCGTAGTCATGAAAGGGCATCACCGGGTAGCCAAAGTCGTTCGCTTCTTGAATGAAGGTTTCTCCTTCGCCATTCATGGCTAATCCCCAGATATTGCAGGGACCATTGCTGGTGATCGTAAAGTCTGATCCGTCCGGCCGGAACTTCGCCATGCGCGTCTGGTCAAACTTGATCGCTTCCTTTTGATTCGGCCCGAGCACATTCGAATAATTGAATGCGCCCTGCGCCATCCAGAGCCAGCCGCCCGGGGCCCGCGTGAATTGATGCGGAAATAAATGCGAGTCCTGCACCCCGAATCCCGTCAAAATTACTTCGCGCGTGTCCGCACGACCGTCCCCATCCGTATCACGCATCCATACCAAATCATGACCATGCTGGACATAACATCCATCCCGATGCGGCAAAATCCCCAGCGGAATGGCCAGACCATCGGCAAAAACCACCGGCTTCGTGGCATAACGAGGCGATACCCCGTCGGTGCCGCGATCAATGACATCGTAAACTAATACTTTGTCCTTCGCCTTGCTGGCATAAAGCGCGTCCGCGGCCGCCGGGTTTTCATTCGCATCCACCGGATACTCGACCGCCGTCATCGTCCATAGCCGCCCCTGCGCGTCAAATTGCACCGCCACAAATTTGCCATGGCC
>JALRGB010000400.1 GCA_023253575.1 Verrucomicrobiales bacterium | reverse complement strand
GCGGCCAGGCTGCTGCGCAGTTTCGACTCGAGTTTGATCCGTTGTTCTTGTTCTAGTGATTTCTCGCGATTGCGAGCGGCGATCAAAGCGGCCTCGGCGTGTTGGCGTTCGGTGATGTCGAGGTGGGCGATGAGGAGCATGTCTTCGTAGATGAGGGCGTTGATGACGACGATGCGGTGGGCCCCATTTTTGCAGCGGATGCGGAACTCCATTGGTTCGACGACGCCGTGGTTTTCTTTGGCTAGGCTGACTTTTTCCTGCCAGATCTGGCTCGCGGCTTGGCGGTAATTCTTGTCGGGGTAGGCGCGGGCGGTCCAGTCGGCGATGGTGGCAATGTCTTCTGGGGTATAGCCGAACGTTTGGATAAAATGCTCGTTGAGAAACGAGAGGGAGGGAGTGGGGTCGAGCGTACGGATGGCGATGGCAACGGGCAGGTGGTCGAGGATTTTGCGCAGCCGTGTTTCACTGGCGGCCAGTTGTTGTTCGGCGAGGGTCTGGGCGGTGATGTCGATGAGCACGCCTTCCCAGACGGTCGATCCGTCGGGCAGTGAGCGCGGGATGGATTCGGCGCGGATCCAGCGGATCTCGTTGTTGACGACGACGCGGGCCTCGCCGTAGAACGGCGATCTTTTAGTGAAGACCTCGATGTTCAGGCGCAGCCATTCGTCGTAATCATCGGGGTGGATGCAGGCGAAGGCATTGAGTGGGTCTTGGCGGGCTTGTTCGCGGTCGAGGCCGGTCATTTCGAGGAACCGGGTACTGAGGAAGTTGAATGAGGCGAGGCCGCCGTCGGGTGGCTGGACCATGGTGTAGGTGCCGACCGGGATGTTTTCGGTGAGTTCGTAGGCGGTATGTTCCAGTTCTTGGCGCAGCGACCGGAGTTCATTTTCGGCGCGGTTGCGTTCGGTGATATCGACGAGGGTGATGAGCAGGCTGTCGTCGAGCACGACGGCGCTGAAGACGATATCGCGCTGGGTGGTGTCTCGGCAGTGGACTTGGAATTCCATGGATTCGACGTGCCCGTGTGACTGGATGGCGCGGGCGACGGCGGCGTTCCACACTTTAAAGACGGCGGTGCGGTAAGTGGCGTCGGGGTAGGCGAGAATGGCCCAAGCGGCGACAGTGGGAATGTCGTCGAGGGTATAGCCGAGAGTGCGTTCGAAGGCGGCGTTAAGAAAGACGATGGCTGCGTCGGGTTCGAGGGTGGTGATGGCCACCGCGATCGGCAAGTTGCCGAGGGCTTTGCGGTAATCGCGTTCACCGGCGATGAGTTGTTCTTCTTTTTCTTTGCGGGCGGTGATGTCGGTCATCACGGATTCCCAGACAGTACCGCCGTTCGGGTCTGGGCGTGGGGTTGACTCGACGCTGACCCAGCGGGTGTGAGGGTGGACGAGCAAGCGGCCTTCCCATTGGAACGCGTGGCCGGCGGCCCAGGCGTTGTTTTGGCAGCGGAGGAAGCTGGGGCGGTCGTCGGGGTGAAAGGCTTCGGTGGCGTGGTGGAAGCTGGCGTTGACGGCCTCTTGAGTGAGGCCGAGCAGGGTGAGCCACCGGGTGGTGGCGAAGATAAGTTGCGGGGGCTGGCCTTCGCGGACGAGGCAGGCGCAGGCGGCGACGGGGGCGGCGTCGGTCAGTCCCGGAGTGGAGGGATGCGGATGGCGAGCAGGCGCGTGTGGCATGAAGTAGCCTCCGTGAGGCACCAGGGACGAAGTGATCCTAGGAGGTGCGGCTGGGGATGTCTCGTGTGGTGCGGTCGGCTTATGGCTGTGGGCCGAGGGTGGCGTGGTAGTGGCGCAAGGCTTCTTGCGTCAAGCCGGGGCCGCTGGTGCCGAGCTTGGAGGACATGCGTTTGCGGTGGGCCTGCACGGTATGGAGGGAGATAGTGAGGTGGTCGGCGATTTCCTTACTCATTAACCCCCGGCCGATGAGGGTGAAGATTTCGTATTCTCGCACGCTCAGGCTGTGGCGGGGGTCGGTGTGGCGCACGTTGTTGCCGCCGAGGGCTTTGGGTACGAGCGCTTTGAGTTCGGCGGCGAGGTCGTCGTAGGCCTGCGTTTTGTCGAGGACCGCGTGGATATGATTATTGAGACTAGCTGGGCAGACGAAGGTACTCGCTTCACCCGAGAGGATGATGATTTTCGCTTGCGGCTGGATTTCGACGAGGCGGCGGGCGACTTTTGTACCGCGGCCGTCGGCGAGGGCGAGGTCGAGGACGAGCAAGTCAGGGCGATGAAGTTCGCAGGCTTCGATGCCTTCGGCGACCGACTGGGCGGTGGCCACGACTTCGAAGTAGGGCATGGTTTCCATCATGGCGTACAGCATTTGGAGGAACATCAATTGATCCTCGACGATGACGCAGGTGAGATTTTGGGTGGGCATGATCCCATAATATACCCATATTGCGTTTCACTCCAGAGGTTTACGCGTGCCGCGATCGTCTAATTATGTCATAACAATCTGAGAGAGAAGCGGTTTTGCTATTATTTCGCAGAGAAAGAAAAAGAGAAACAACCCGATGGAAGTGGGTAATTCGAGCCTCGCGAGCGGCGAGCGAGGGGGAGGCGGGAGCTTGGCGAAAAGGTGGAAGGGTGGCTAAAGTTGCTCTCAGAGGGGAGGTATTAGGTAGCCATCGGCTGAGATGTTGGCAAGTACCCAGCGGAGGGTATTTTTGATTGGGGGGAGGTGAGGATGAGTGTGAAGTGGATTAAACCGGGGTTGCGTTTCCGGGACCAGACGGCATTTTTCTCACTCGCCGACAACGTTCATTCATTCCCTACACATTTCATGAGTACTGCCACTGCCGCCCCGAGCCAGCTCGATCAACTCAAAAAATTCACCACGGTCGTTGCGGACACGGGTGATTTCGAGTCGATGAAGCAGTTCCAGCCGCAGGATGCGACGACGAATCCGTCGTTGATTCTCCAGGCGTCGCAGAAGGCGGAGTATCGGCCGCTGGTGGACCGGGCGTTGGCTGAGCACAAGCACAGTGTGTTGGCTGGTGGCGCGTTGGTGGACAGCGTGATCGACCGGATTTTGATTTTGTTTGGGCAGGAGATTTTGAAGATTGTACCGGGGCGGGTTTCGACCGAAGTGGATGCGCGTTTATCTTTTGATGCGGAGGCGACGGTGGGGAAAGCGCGGAAGTTAATTGCTGACTATGAAGCTGGGGGCACGCCGCGGGAGCGGATTTTGATCAAGATTGCGTCGACGTGGGAAGGGATTGAGGCGGCCAAGGTGTTGCAGAAGGACGGCATCAACTGTAATTTGACACTCTTATTTTCGTTGGTGCAGGCGGTGGCGTGTGCGGAAGGCGGCATCAAGTTGATCTCGCCTTTTGTCGGGCGCATTTACGATTGGTATAAGAAGTCGACGGGTCTGGAGTACACGGGGGCGGCGGATCCTGGGGTGCAGTCGGTGGTGGGCATCTATAATTACTACAAGAAATTTGGCCATACGACGGAAGTGATGGGGGCGAGTTTCCGCAATACCAGTCAGATTATTGAGTTAGCTGGGTGTGATTTGCTGACGATTTCGCCTGGGTTATTGGAGCAACTGGCGGCGAGCACGGAAGTGTTGGTGCCGAAGCTGGATGCGGCGACGGCGCGCGGGCTGGAGCTAGAGCGGGTGCCGTGTGATGAGAAGAGTTTCCGTCGGTTATTGAATGACGATGCGATGGCGACGGAGAAGACGGCGGAAGGAATTCGTGCGTTTGCCAAGGATATCAACAAGTTAGAAGCGATGATTCGCGAAGCGATGGCTTGAGTAGGGTTGGTGGCGAGGGTGAACTGATGACTGCACCGACGCTCAGGGTGAAGGATGGCGGGCCGTCGGTGGTGGCGGCTCCGCTGCGGCTGGCGGATGGGACTGGCTGGCCGCGGCAGCGGACGGTGGTATCGGTGCGGTCGGAGGCGGACGCTTTGACGGTCCTGTTCACATGTGACGACACGGATGCGTGGGGCACGCTGACGCGGAGGGATGATCCGGTGTACAAGGAAGAATGTGTCGAGTTGTTTTTGGCGCCTGGGGAGGATGATCCGAAAGATTATTTTGAGTTTGAGCTGAGTCCCTTGGGAACATTTTTTGATGCGCGGATTCACAATCCGACGGGGCGACGCGAGAGCTTGTCGGCTGACTTGGAGTGGCGGGCGCGCGGGGCGACATGGCGGGCGGCGGTCGATCGGGCGGCGGCGCGGTGGACGGCGGAGATGCGATTACCGTGGGCGGGTCTGGGGTTTCCCTCGGGGGTGGTGCGGCCGCGCGTTTGGCGCCTGAATTTTTATCGTATTGATCGTCCGCGTGATGGATCAGCGGCGGAATATTCGGCGTGGTCACCGACGGCGGTGACGCCGCCGAATTTTCATGTGCCTTCGCGATTTGGCTGGCTGCGGTTGGGGGACGACTGATGACGGCGGCGGGGAGCGGGGGCAAAGGTTTGGAAAAAACGACTTTCGCTGACGGGTGGTTGGGGCGTGAGTAGAAACATGCGTTCCTTCCTGCGCTGGTTGATTGATTTTTGTGCGGACCGTCTGACGGAACCGGAGCGGTGGCTGGTGGTGATGGCCTTGGTGGTGGTCGTTTTAGGATCGCTGGTGAAATATGCTCGCGCGCGGCCGGAGATGGTTCCACATTCATCCCGGGTGCAGGAAAGAAGTGCCCAGTCATCCTTCGACTCCCTACGATGAATCAACGACCCAGTTTTGACGACGGTGTCCAGCTTTGTCTGGCCCGCGATGCGAGGTACCCGAAAGAGGCGTATCCTTTGATCCGCGATGCGTTGGACCATGCGCAGAAGCTGGTGGCGGCGCGGGACAAGCGCCGTGGGGTGGGCCATCTCGATGGGCCGGAAATCCTCGAAGGATTTCGTGATCTGGCGCTGACCCAGTTCGGTCCATTAGCTCGCATTGTCTTGGAGACGTGGGGATTGCACGCCACGATCGACGTCGGACACATCGTCTTTAATTTGATTGAGGCCGATGTGTTTTCTAAATCCGACCGGGATCAGCTGGCGGATTTCGACAATGTCTTTGATTTCACGGAGGCCTTTGATGCTCCGTATCGCCCGTTGCCGGCGGCGGCGGAACGTGACCCGGTGCGTTAATTGAGAAGGAAACTATGACCGGACCGTGTGCGATGCGGGTGGCGGGCGGGTGGTTCGACCATTGGACCGGCGCGACATAGGCATCGGTTGATTTTATTTCCGCTGATTTTTGACCGGCTGAAAAGCGATTTCGGCGATGACGCCCCCTCCGAATGGGGCGCCGAAGCGTTCGGCGACCTGCACGGCGGGGAAATACGAGGGGACTGGGGCGGCTGAGTGGCGGGAGCGTTTGATGATCCATCGGACGGAGCTAGCGATGAGGAGGAAGCAGAGGCTGGTGGCGGCCATTCCGCTGACGATCCACCAGACTCGCGGGCTGATTTGGTGGCGGGTCAGGGCGCGATGTTGGGCCATGGCGGCGCTGAGGCGTGGGGCTAGGTTTTCGATGACGACGAGGATTTTGTCGCTGGCGGTGCCCTCGGTGGCGGCGGCGATGGTGCTGGCTTCGGTGAAGATGCG
>JALRGB010000398.1 GCA_023253575.1 Verrucomicrobiales bacterium | reverse complement strand
GCCCACTACAAAATGGGCCTCCTGGCACGCTTGTCCTTGTGATGAAGCCCAGCCAGACATCTGGCAAATCGGAGCTTTCGAGAGGAGCAACTCACCGTTCGGTGTCGAAGCGACCGCTGGTGGCTTTGGTGGGCATCTGGTCGCTGACCGTGATAGATGGAGCTGAGAGCTCGGGTACCTCCCCACTGGGAAAGTCCGGCTACCCCGCCGTCAACGACCGCTGCCAGACCAAACACCGGGCAATGGTGACCAACCTCTACAGGTGCACCAAGGACCTGCTGAGGCGTCACGGTGACGAAATGAAAGCCTCCTCGTCACATATGCCCCCCGCCGCCGCCGGGAGCTTTCACAGGAACGCGGTAATGTGCCGGCCACAACGCCGCCTGAGCGCGTTTCAACATCAGGGCAAGGGGGTTTTACCCTGGATGCCGCCGAGCCCGCAGGCGGCGCCCCAGACGCTCACGCTGGCGTCCTCGCGCGAATCCGGGCGACCAGCGCGACCCGACCGCAGAGCCCCCTTGAATTCTATCCGCTCGTTCCACACATTACCCACATGGACTCAACCGCACCCGCACCGCTCACCAGTGTTCGCCGTGAGAAATTCGCCCGGGCTATCGCCAGCGGCATGGCCGTTGTCGACGCCTACCAGGAGGCAGGCTTCCGCAAGGACGATGGAAATGCGTCCCGGTTACTGTCTGAGCCTGTCATACGACGCAGGGTGAGGGAGATCCAGCTGGAGAACAACGCAATGAGTCTCCTGTCCCGGGAACAGGCACTGGGCATCCTTGCCGAGATCGTGATCACACCAGTGAGCGAGGTAGGGGCAAACTCTCCCCTGGCCCAGGAATACGTGGAGACCATGACCGAGACTGGCACGTGTGTGAAGGTGAGGATGCCTTCGAAAATCGAGGCGTTACGACTGCTCGGAAAATGGAACGGATGGGAGCAGGGCAGCGTCGCCGACCGCGATGCCGCGAAGGCACTGGGCGGGGTAGCTGAGATGGTGCAGCGGATTCGTGCCCGCGGGCGCATCGGCTCGTGACCGGCCGCTGGCTGCCGTGGAGGAGGCAGCAGGCCGGGAGAATGTATGCCCTGTCGCTCAATCCAAACGAGCTCAGACGGTCGATTCCTTGGGTTTGCGGGGAGCTTCCAAAACCGGTCAGATCTCGAAGATGCCCCCACCCACAGGATTCTGGCAGGTTTCGCAGTGGTCTCGGTCGGGCGGCGGTTTTCTCGGAAAAAGAAAGATAACAGGAAGAATGCAAGGCCTTCAACTTCGGCCGCGTTTGGAGTTGCGCGTTCCATCGCCCGCATTATGTGTTCTTTAATACAAGTATTGTTGTGAACTCAATTCTCCCTGCCTCCTTCTTGCAGCGTCTCACCGCCCGCCACATTCCATCCAAAGCTCGCCCTTATTTCCAACGCTGGGCCGAGCTCTGGACGAAAGCCGACGGTCCCTCCTCCGCGGAGCGCACCTCAGCCTTTTTCGACGGCCTTGGCCGCTCTACCGGCATTGCCGATTGGCAATTCCGTCAGGCCCTCCAGGCCGTTCGAATTCTGGCCGTCGAGTGCCTCGCGCTCCCCTGGGCCGCAGGCTTTCCCTGGGACTCACTCGCCGATCAGGCTCGCGACTTGCCGCCCTCCCACCGCACCCTGCTCCGTGAATCCCATCCCATCACTGCCTCAAATCCAGGTGCCGATCCGGGCGCCTCAACCCTCAAAATCCGCCCCCCGGGTCCCCACGACCACATCCCCGCCCCCGGCGAAGCCGAAACCCTCGCCCAGATTGACACCGACCTCCGCCGCATCATCCGCCTTAAACACCTCGCAGTAGCCACAGAACAAACATATTGCCATTGGACCTCTCGGTTCATCCGGTTCTGCCTCCGCCGCATCGGCCAACCGCCTGCCGAAGTCGGCCCACCCGCCGTCACCGCCTATATCCATTTCCTCGCCCTCGAACGCCAGGTCTCCTCCTCCACCCAGAAACAGGCGCTCAACGCTCTCGTCTTCTTCCTCCGCCACGTCCTCGGTCACACCGAATTCACGCTGGACCTCGATCGCCCGACCGCCGGCCGCCGTCGCCCGCCCAC
>JALRGB010000379.1 GCA_023253575.1 Verrucomicrobiales bacterium | reverse complement strand
ACCAGCGAGTACTGCAAACAGGGTCAATGCAGCGGTCGAGCAAAGAATTTCGTGTCGCCTGCGAACTGGTTCGAAACGGGGTGATCGGCAAGATCTCGCATGTTGAATGCCAGTTCGGGGTGCCCAGTCGGCCCTGCGATCTGCCTGAGGAGGCGATGGAGCCGGGTCTAGATTGGGACCGCTGGCTCGGGCCTGCACCCATGCGCCCGTACAACTCAGTCCTCGCCCCCCGCGGGCTGCATGACCACTACCCAAACTGGCGCCTCTATTCGGAATACGCCGCAGGATTTGTCGGCGACTGGGGAGCTCACCATCTGGACATTGCCCAGTGGGGACTAGGCATGGATGAAAGCGGACCCGTGGAAATCATCGCCGCCCCCGAAGGAAAAACCGAAGGAGCGGTGCTCAAATACGCCAATGGCATCACCGTTAAACACCTGAACGGTGGTTTTGGCGTGCATTTCTTCGGAGAAGCCGGCGAAGTGAAAGTCAACCGCGGACAGTTCGAGCTCATCCTCAAAGACCGCCCATTCATCAAAGAGGGAGAAAAAGTCTCCACCGATGGCGCCGTCGCCCGGGCGGAAAAACAATTCCTCACCGATGCCAAAGTCCGCCTCTACGCCACCCCCAAAGGCGACCACCTCCGCGATTTCCTCACCTGCGTAGAATCACGGCAAAAACCATGCACCCACGAAATCATCGGCGGGCGCACGTCCATCATTTGCTGCCTCATGGACCTGAGCTATACCCACCGCACCTCCATGAAATGGGATCCCGCAAAATTCGCCTTCACCGGCGGTACCGGGAATCCAGAATGGCTCAAAGGCCAGTACCGGGGCGACTTGAAGCTCGCCTAAACTCGCCTCCGCTAGCGAGAACTGGCGCCGCCGACGCCAGTGCAGGAGGCGACGGAAGAAATGATGCGCACGGCACGCGCTCTGGGTACTCGCGACGCGCACTGGTCACCCGGTTCATGCGTTCCGTGCGCATCGCCCACTAGGCCTGACTGGGCTTAGCCCGCGTTCTTTTTTGATTTAGCGGCGGCTTTCCCCTCGCCCCCAGTCTTAGCGGCGGGTTTTGATTCGGCCGTTTTGGTTGGCTCACTAGACGCCGAAGCCGCAGCAGGGGCGGCGGCGGCAGCCGTATCAGACTTGGCCGCGGACTTGTATCCTTCGCTGCGGTAGTCTGTGATGTAAAAACCTGATCCTTTGAATATCAAGCCCGCACCGGTACCCAGCTGCCGTTTGACTCGCCCCTTGCAGGTTTTATCTGGGCACTTGGTCAGGTGCTTGTCTTTCATGGATTGAAAGACCTCGAAGGTCTTCTCGCACTTCTCGCACACGTAATCGTAAGTCGGCATGGTAACAATCTGGGGGAGTCTATGATCAGAGCCCTTGAGGCCTGCGTAAAGGGAAAATTCGGTTGCGACGAGGAAACCGTGGTCGCATTGTTATGGGCTGCCACTGGCATCTTTTACGCCGCTCCACTCCCCCGTCTCTCGACCCCACCAGATTCACGCGCCCATGATTTCACTGCGTCCCCTTTTTCCACCAGTGATGGCGTTGATCGCGCTGGCCAGCGCTGTCAGCTGCTCCACCACCGGCAGGAATTA
>JALRGB010000363.1 GCA_023253575.1 Verrucomicrobiales bacterium | reverse complement strand
CTGGGCGGGGCGTCATGGCTGTGGTTTTGAGGTGGTGCGGGCTGGGGTGGCGGCGCGGGCGGCGGGGCGGGGGATTTCACTGGAGACGGCTGGGCGGGAAGTGCGGCTGGAGTTTTTCCGGGAGGTGGCGGCGCGCCGTCGGGTGAATCGGCTTTTATTGGCGCATCATGCTGATGATCAAGTGGAGACGTTATTGATGCACTTGTTGCGGGGGGCGGGCACTCATGGGTTGGGCGGCATGCGAGCGGTGACTGCTTGGGGCGGTCTGGAAATCATCCGGCCGTTACTGGGCGTGTGGCGGCGTGACATCGAAGCGTGGGCCCGGCAGGAAAACATCCCGTGGCGCGAAGATGAATCCAATCACTGTCCGGAGCATTTTCGCAACCGGCTGCGGCATGAGGCGTTGCCGGCGCTGGAGCGGGCGCTGGGGCGAGAAGTGCGGCAGGGGTTATGGCGGACGGCGGTGCTGGCGGCTGAGGACGATGCGGAGCTGGCGGCGGCGGCGGGCGGGTGCCGGGCGGCGGTGGCCTCGACCGACGGCAGTTCACTGGTGGTGGCTCGGTTGCGGGAGTTATCGCCGGCGCTGGCGCGCCGGGTGGTGCACGAGTGGTTGCGGGCGGCCGGGATTTCTGAAGTTGGATTCGAGCTCGTGGAGAGGGTGCTGGCGGTAGTGCGGTCGACGGGACGGCCGGCGTCATGCAATATGACGGGCGGCTGGCGGGTACGGCGGCGGGCCGGGGTGCTTTTTATGGATAGCCAGGCGGGAGGGGTCGCTTCCGGCCGGGAACCCAGCCCAAGGAAGGGTCCGGAGAAGGGTTGAAGCGCCACCAAAGGCGAACCAACTCAACTCGTCATGAGTGGCGAACAAACTTGCTATCATGGGAGATGAGGGATTGGAATGGCGTGGCGGTGAGGCGGCGTTCCCGGGGGGGGCACTCCGCGCAGTTTACGGTAAAACGGCGCTTAGCGGTAGGCGTAGGCGAGGGCCCACGATGGTTTGGTGACGTCGGCGGAGGTGATGGTGAAGACGATGGCGAAGCTGCCGGTTTTGGGGGGCAGGATGCGCACGCCGATGGCGCCTTTGATTTTTTTGGTTTCGGCGTGCAGAGGTTTGCCTTTGGCGTCGACGATCTTCAGGGCCAGTTCGCACATGTCGGCGTCGCAGCCGAGGAAGAACCAGTATTCATTGCCTTTGAAGAGTTGGGCTTTGATTTGTTTGGGCTGGCCGGTTTTGACCACGCCGCTCCAATAATCTTGCCGGACTTGAAAGCCTTTTTCGACGAAGGGAGTGGCCAGTTCCATGGCCATGCTGTGGGCGTCATCGACGAAGGCGTGAGCGCTGGGCAAGGCCACCAGGCAGCAAGCGGCGACGAGCAGGGCGGCGGCGCGGAGGCGGGTAAATAATTCGCGCTTCATGGAGAAGGGGGATGGGAACGGGTGCGGGGAGCGGGTGCGGGGAGCGGGCGGGGGCGACCGGATGGCGGCCGCGTGATGACGGGCCGGCCGTTATGTTACTGGGCGGCGGATGTTTGGCCGGTGATTGATTTGACGAGGCGGCCGGCGGTTTCGTGAATGATTTGGACGCTGGCGGCATTGGGTGGTTCGTCACCGGCCCCGATGACGTTGGAGATAGTGGCCAGTCCTGTCATCATGGATTTGAGTTTGCCATTTCTGGTTGCGAGTTTTTTCAATTCTTTCTGAAAATGGCGGATGATGTCTGGTTGATTGAGGAGTTCAGCTGAGTCCGAGGTATAATTTTTGGCGATCAGGCTGGTCACGGCATCGGTGCCGCGCAACCAGCCGCCGAGGCTGACGCATTGGCCGAGTTCGGCGTCCCGGCGTTTTTCCATAGTATCGCGCACTGTTTTTTGAGTTTTGTCGAGCTCGATGCGGACGGCGTTCCACTGGCTATTTTTCGAGGCTTCGAGGATGGTATTGGTGTGTGGGAGGACAGTTTCTTTCAATCCGAGTGATTCGGACAGGCGCAGCACGTCTTTGCCAATGCGTTCCACGGCTTCGCGATCTTCGGCTTGGACGGCGACGAATCCTTCGGCGACCACGCTGCCAAGGAGCAGGGCGACATCGACTCGGTTGGAAAAAGTGGGGGTTTTGCTGCGCCGCAATTCGGCGCGCCAGTCGGGTTGGCCGAGTTTGTCCATGACCATGAAGATTTCGCTTGGGACCGGGACAATGACTTCATCGATGACCTCGCCGGGGAAACCGGCGGCGGCCTCGGCTTCGGCGGCAGCAGCGGCGGAGGCAGCAGCACTAATAAAAGCGAAGGGCGGACCAGCGGCGGGGCCACCGGTTTCCAGAGCGCGGGTGGTCGGGAGGGTGAGGGCGGCGAGGAGGATGAAGGTCAGCGTTTTCACAGTCGTAAGTCGTGGGTCAATGGCGATACGCGGCCGTTGGGTTAAATCTGTCACTGAGGGGAGGTGGGGACAAATATTTTCGGCGGTGGTGGACTGGGGGCGGGGCGGGAGATCTGGGCGGCGGCGGGGACGGAGATTGAGGATGGGCGGCGGCGGGTCCCGGCGTGGGTGGGCGGGCGTGGGATCAGCTTTCCAGTTTGGCGGCGATGGCGGCGAGCAAGGTGGGCAGGCTGACCGGTTTGGCGATCATGGTCAGGTCGCCTCGTTCGGTGGGTTTGCCTCCGGTTTCCCGCTGGGCAACGAGCGCAGTCAGCATGAGGACGGGGATTTTTTTCAATACGGGATCGAGTTTCATTTGGGCGACGAGGTCACCGCCGTCGAGATCGGGCATGACGATGTCGAGCAGGGCGAGATCCGGCTCGAAGGTGCGCATGGCTTCGAGTGCTTGCGTGGAGTCGTTGATGACGCGGGTGGTGTATTCACCGGTTTTTTCGAGGTTCAGTTTGAGGAGCCGGGTGAATCCGACCTCGTCGTCCACGATGAGGATTTTTTTCATGTTCGGGTGCTGGGGTATGAGTGTCTGGTGGCGCGGGCGGAGCGGGGCTGTGGGGCTGAGCGTCGGCGTCTCGGAGCATTGATTCCTGCGCCTTGAAGGTCAACGTGACTTTCACTCCGCCTTCGGGGGCGTTAATTAACTCGATGTGGCCTTCATGGAGGTCGACGATTTTCCGGGTCACACTGAGGCCCAAGCCGGTACCTTCGCCGGTGGGTTTGGTGGTGAAGAACGGGTCGAACACCTTGCTGATGACTTCGGGTGGGATGCCGGGGCCATTATCGGCGATTTCCATGATGACGACGCGGTCACCGGCGCGAAATGGATTGGCGGTACGGGAGCCGAAGTTGCGTCGATCTTGTTCTCCGAGTTCCCGCGACCAGGTGGCGACCGAGACGATGCCGCCTTTTTTCATGGCTTGAACGGCATTGATGAACAGATTGACGATGACTTGTTCGATGCGTGTTTTGTCGGCCCGGATGGGTGGCAGGGTGCGGTCGAGGCTTTTTTTGAGGCGGACGTTTTTGCGGGTGAACTGGTGGCGGGTCAGCAGGGCGGCGCCATCGATGATTTGGTTGAGCTGGACCGTTTGCCAGTCGAGCTGGCGGTGGCTGGAGAAATCGACCATGCCCACGATGATTTTTTCGGCGCGGGTGATGGCTTCGCGCATTTCTTTCAGGATGACGGGCACGTTTTCGTCCTTGGTGGGGACATTTCCCTCGAGGTATTCGACGCCCATGAGGAGGAGAGCGAGGGGGTTTTTGACCTCATGAGCGACCCCGGCGGCGAGGCGTCCGATGGATTCTAATTTTTCGGCCTGGATGAGCTGGAGCTGGGTTTTTTTCAGTTCGTCATTGGCTTTGAGGAGGCGTTCATTGAGTACTTTGAGGCGGGTTTCGGCGCGTTTGCGACGGGTGATGTCGGTTGACATGCCGGCGACGGCGACGATTTCGCCTTCCAGATTGCGCAGGGGAAATTTCAGGCTGATGAGGGTGCGCATTTCGGTGCCGAAGACGACTTCCTCTTCGGTCTGGGTTTCGCGTCCGGCGGCGATGATGGCTTGATCGTGACGACGGAAGACGCGGGCGACTTTGGGATCGAAGAGTTGGCGGTCGGTGCGTCCGAGGATGCTGCTGCGGACGAGCCGGTGGAGTTGCTCGAAGCGGCGGTTGACCATGATGTAGCGGCCGAGCAGGTCTTTGACGAAGATGACGGCTGATGAATTATCGAGGATGGCCTGGAGTTGTTGTTCTGATTCGCGGGCTTGTTCGGCGGTGGTGTGTTCTTCGGTGCGGTCGAAGATTTGGGCTATGATCCAGCGGGGTTGGTTGTCCGGGTCGCGGACGAGGCGGGCGTGACTTTCGCCCCACAGAGTGCGGCCGTCCTTGGTCAGGTACCGTTTACGGGTGGTGAACTCGTCGGCCTGACCACCGCGAAATCCATTCAGTCGTTCGCGGTGTTCGGCGAGGTCGAGCGGATGAGTGACCACGCTGACGCGACCGCCGACGAGTTCGCGGTGAGAGTAGCCGA
>JALRGB010000318.1 GCA_023253575.1 Verrucomicrobiales bacterium | reverse complement strand
AGTAGATCGCTCTGCTCAACACTGGTCGGCAGGCCGGTCGAGGGACCGCCCCGCTGCACATTGACCACAATCAACGGCAACTCAGCCATACTCGCGTAACTGAGCGCCTCCATCTTGAGCGACAACCCCGGGCCGGAACTGCCTGTAATCGACAAATGCCCGGCATACGCGGCCCCCAATGCCATCGCCACCGCAGCCAATTCATCCTCAGCCTGTACAAAAATACCACCATACTTCGGCAACTCAGCACGCAACGTCTCCATGATCGGAGACCACGGCGTAATCGGATAAGCCGCTCCATACCGCACCCCGCCCGCCAATAAACCCATGGTCAACATCTGGTTGCCATCCGTGGAAATCCGCTTCGCATCCGACTGCTCGCCCGGGACAAAATGGAATCTTTCCAGATCACCCACCTGATGCGCAAAGCCCGCATCAAAAGCCAACATCGCATTCCGCAGAACCGATTCGTTCTTCCGGCCAAATTGACGCTCAATAATGCCGACCAACTTCTCCTTATCCAAACCAAACATCGCCACAATCAGCCCCAAAACAAAAAGATTCTTGCCCCGGTCCTTCGCCGAACCCCCAATGGCTTCAATTGTCGCCGCCGTAAAAGGAACTCCAATGTGCGTGACATGCCGGTCCCCAGTGCGCAACTCTTTCACTTCGCCGGAATCATACAAACAAATGCCACCCTCGCGCAATGCCCCAAAATGGCCGTCATAACTGTGCTGGTAAAAGGCCACCAACACATCAGCCTCGTCCCCTTCATGGACAACTTCGCCCGAACCAAGGTGCACCTGGAAAATAGACGGCCCCCCCGAAATAGTCGACGGGATCGTCATGTAGGTCATCACATCCTGCGAAGTGCGCCCAGCGAGGCGGGCTAGAAACCCTCCGATCGACTGAATGCCGTCCTGAGAATTTCCTGCGAAGCGAATGACAGCATTGCGCAACGACGCGGGCCGCTCGGTGGCGGGGGCGGTGGTGGATGAGTCGGCAGACATGACGGGGTGAGGACGGAGTGGGGGATTACAGGTGGATGGTGAAATGACAGAAAACCGGAAGGGTGACACGACGTGCGATAAGAAGCACGCCAGCGACACCGTGTCGGATGGTCAGAGCTGATGGTGACTTTTTCCTTCAAAAAGGCAAGCAGTGAACACGCCGCCCTTGTGCACCGCCGTCCGCGCTCTACGTGTGTCTCCGTCCCCCCTCCCTGCCCCGCTTTCCGCCGCCTTTTACCCCACTCCCCGCCCCGGCGGGGCCAATGCGCCCGCTCCAAATCCAGTTTTTCCTGTCCTACGCCATTCTGGGCAGTCTAGCACCGCTGTTGTCCGTCTTCCTCCAGGAAGAAAAAGGACTCAGTCCCTCACGGATTGGCATCGCCCTCGCCCTCGTCAGCGCCTCCAACCTCATCAGCCCCACCCTGATGACCCTACTGGCCGATACCCGCCTGCAGACAAGGCACATCCTAGCCATGGCCTACTCCAGCACTGCCCTCATGCTGGGCATCCTGCTCGGCCCCACCAACTGGACACTCACCCTCATCCTCATGGCCGGGTACGGATTGTCCATCGTCGCCATGTTCCCGCTCCAAGACGGATTATACTTTTCCGCCGCCCGCGAGGCCCAACGCGCCGGAAAACCCGTCATCGAGTACCCGCGCGTTCGCATCTGGGGCACCGTCGGGTTCATGATTCCGTCGCTCCTGCTCTACCTCTGGCTCCAGCGCTCAAGCGACACCCACCCCGCCGTCATCGGCGCCATCTTCTGCGCCATCCTCTGCGTCACTTGGTCACTCACCCGCTTGCCCCCCGTCCATCCCGCCTCCCCCGCCCCCGGCGGCCGCGTGCCCACCCTCGAAGCCTTTCGCGTTCTCGCCCAACCCGGCACCCGCTGGCTCTGCATCGGTATCGGCCTCGCCGTCAGCTGCTCAGCCACTTACCACCACTTCTTCCCACTCTACCTGCGCAATACCCTCCACCTCGACCGCCAGTGGATTCCTCTCATCATCAATCTCGGCGTCATCGGTGAGGTTCTGTACACGCTCGCCTTCCCTTCGCTGCGCCAACGCATCGGCGAAAAGGGCATCCTACTCGGAGGCCTCGGCTTCATGACGCTCCGCATGGCCCTCCTCTCGTGGTTCCCGTCTCTCCCGGTCGCCATCATCGTCCAGCTCGGCCACGGCCTCGAAATCCTCGCTCTCTTCGTCCTCGTTCCCATGCTGCTCGACCGCCTCGCCGGCGATCACTTCCGCAATTCCATGCAAGGAGCGTTCTCCATGTTCATGGGTGGATCCCGCCTCCTCGGCACCTTGCTCGCCGGCCACGCCATCGAACACGACATCCTCCACGCCCTCGGTGTCGCTGCCATCGCCGGCACCGCCGCCTGCCTGATCGTCGCCTTCGGCTTCCAAGGCGTCGCCCCCGCTCCCCACGAATCCCATCCCTAAAGCAGAAAACGGGGGATTTCGCGTTCCAAGAGCGGCCCACAAAGTAGCGAGACACCCACTTTTATGGCGCGGCTGACGGACAAATAAGTGGGGATCAGCGA
>JALRGB010000315.1 GCA_023253575.1 Verrucomicrobiales bacterium | reverse complement strand
GTGCGGGGCAGGCTGCGGTTTCGCCGGTGGTGGCGCCGGTGGTGGCGCCGGTGGTGGTGGAAGTCGTGGTCCCTGAGGTGGTGGTAGTTCGTCCGGCTCCTCAGCCATCGCAGTCGTTTATTCGCACGGACGGATTGCCTGAGGCCAAGCCTGAGGCGGGGAAAAGTGCTTTTATTTCGGACCGTGACACGCGGGCGGCCAGTTTGTTACCGGCTGATCCATCGGCTACCGTGGCCCAGCCGACGCAGGATGGGGTGGACATCCCGGTGGTGGAGGTGATTCGGCGCGATCAATCGGATGGCGATGATGAGGCGCTTCCGCCGGCATCGAGTCCGGCTGCGGGCGCGGTGGCCGGGGTCGAGTCACCGGCTGAGGAAGTGGATCCTGTGAGGCCGGAGGAAACTCCGGAGCCGCGGCCGGAGGTCGCGCTGCGGCCGCCTACGCCTGCGGCGCGTCCGGACGAACCGGCCGTGGAGGCGGCGTCGACTGATTCCCCATTGCTGGATCGGCCGACGGCGCCGCGTATTGCGCTGGCGCCGGACGCGGATGTCGCTGTGGCGGTGGATCCGGAGCGGACCCCGCCGGTGCGTCCACCGGTGCCGGTGCCCGCGCCTCCGGCGGTGGCGGCCGCGTTGCGCGATCCTGAGGTCGATGCCCGGCCGCCCAGTCGGCCGCCGGCGGCTCCATCGGGACGGCCTGCAGCCAGCAAACCGCCGTCTGGCTTTTCGGGGTTGCGGCAGCCGACCAAATTGCGCGGAACGATTTCCAATCAGGGGACGGCCAGCGTGGATGCTGAAAACACGCCGACCGGACGGTACATGAAACAGGTGACCAGCGCGGTCGAGCGCGAATGGCATCGCAAACGTCGGCTGAACCGGGATTTTGTGACGTTTGGCACGATTAAACTGGAATTTCACGTGGATGCCCGCGGCGAAGTCCATGATCTCACTATCAAAAACCGTTCGGGGGCCAATGCGGTCATGCAGGATTTTACGCTCAATGCGGTTCTTGATGCCTCTATTCCGCCGATGCCGGCTGGATTGCCAGAAATTCTGGATCGCGAACTTCTCCTCATTAGCTATGACATCATTGTCTACTAGCGGCCACGGTCATCGGGCGGCCTGTCGGCCGGTGCTGGCTGCAGCTTCCCAGAAAGGAAGTTGGGGGCCGGTCCCCCCTGTCTATTTTTTGCCTGCTTTGCTTTGTGGTGGCGGGGCCGTCCGTCCGACCTGATTTTTTCCATCCTCATGACTGATCTTCATTTCTTCATTTCGCCCGCGATGCCGTTGATGGCTAATTTCTCCGAGGGACTCGGGTCGGTGTGGCACTTTCTCGCTTCGGGCGGGGTGTTCATGGGGCTCATTGTCGTGTGTTCGATCATGGCGGTCACGGTCATTGTGGCCAAGTTTTCCGAATTGCGGGAAAGTCGGGTGATGCCTGCGGGCACGGTGGATGTGCTGGTCCGTCTGGCCTCGGGTCGGGATGTGAGCGACGCCCAGATTCAGCAAGTGCTGCAGCATGATGCTTCGCCGCTGGGGGTGACTGCGCGCGCGGCCCTGCTCGTGCCCCATCGGAGCAAAGAGGAAGCGATGTCTTCGGCTCAAACGGTGGCCCGCGAAGAAATCATCCGCCTCGAGCGGGGAGTGCCGCTGTTGGAGTCAATCATTGCGGCGGGTCCACTGCTCGGACTGCTCGGGGCGGTGGTTGGCTTGACCCGCGTGTTTAAGGCGCTGCGCCCGGATGTCACCGACCCCTCATTGATTGCCGGAGGCATCGCCGAAGCGCTGAATACCACGATCGCGGGATTGGTCGTGGCCATTCCGTGTGTGTTTTTCCACAGTCACTTTTCGCGCTGCATTGAACATCTGGCGGCGCGCATGGAAGTCCTTGTCGAACAAGCGCTTTCAGCCTGTTTCACCGCCCCGATCAATCCCGCGCCGCCGCAGTGAAAGGAGTTTTAGCCATGTCATTTTACGTCAAAAAACGCCGGACTCCGGTTATTCCTATTGTCGCACTGGTGGATATCCTCACGGTCTTGCTGATCTTTTTTGTGGTCACCACCACGTTCAAAAAAGAAAATCGCAACGCCTTGCTGAAGATTGCCCTGCCTCAAGCCGGCTCTCTGACGCCCAGCGTTGAAACTGCGCCGCGCACGGCCCTCAGCGTGTCGGCCGCCAGTGAGGTGTACCTCGATGAAAAACCCGTGGCCATGGACGAGCTATCGGCCGCCATCACCGCCTTCCGTCAGGCTCAGCCGTCGGCCCGGCTCGAATTAAAAGCCGATGAAAACGCTCCGCTCGGGACCCTCGTCAAAGTGTGGGATGCGCTGGCCGCCGCCGGGCTTAAAGTGAATACCGACGTGCCCACCAAAATCCTCCTGAAATCAGAATAAACACCAGATACGCCCCGCCCGTTCGGAAATTTTCGGTATCCACCCCGCTTTCCCTCACGTTTTAATTTTTTACCCATGATTCTGCCCATTGTCATTTATGGCGACCCCGTGTTGCGCGTCGATTGCCCTCCCGTCACTGATGTCACCGAGGAGACGCGCACGCTGGCCGAGAATATGGTCGAAACCATGTACGAGGCCGACGGCGTTGGCCTAGCGGCACCTCAAGTCGGGGTCGCCCTCCAGCTGGCGGTCGTCGATGTCTCCCATGCCCCGGAGCTGCAAAGCTATTTTCGCGTCGATGGCCAAGACGCCGTCCTCAAAGAATGGATGCCGCTCGTCTTTACCAATCCGGCTATCGAGCCCGGTCGCGCCCGTGCTGAATCGAATGAAGGCTGCTTGAGTTTTCCCGGGCTGCGATATCAAATCAAGCGTCCCGCCCAGATCACGGCTCGCCTCACGCTCCTTGATGGTCGGGTCATCACTGTAGAAACGGACGGCTTGCTGGCCCGGGCTCTGCAACACGAAACAGATCACCTCCACGGCCGCCTGTTCATCGACCGCCTCAGCTCGGTCGATAAACTCACCCTGAAACGCCGCCTCCGTGAAATGTACGAGGACATCGAGGAAGAAGAACGGGAAGCACGTCTGGCCGCACGCAAAGCCCGCTCGACGCCCCCAGAATAATCAACGCGCGATCAGTCACGTCAGTGGTCGGTCAAGAATCCTTCCGCCGCTTGATCTCACGGCGAGACCGTGAACGCCGGTGGTCAGCAGCGTCCCGCTCGATGAGTGAGGAGAAAAAGTGGGGATTTGACCCAAATGACGACCAAGTCGATAGACAATAGGGTATTTCTACTTGCGTCTTGGTTTATTCTTTGGTATGAATGAAATTCAGTTGTTTCACTTCACCATGGTTGGCGGGTGAAGCGGCTTTTTGATTTATTTTTCCATGGATCTTCTTCGTTTTTCCACCTGCGGTTCTGTTGACGATGGTAAATCCACGTTGATTGGGAGGTTATTATACGATTCGAAGTCGATTTTCGAGGATCAGCTAGCGGCGGTTGAGGTGGCGAGCCAGCGTCGTGGGCATGTGGAGGTGGATCTTGCTTTATTGACGGATGGATTGAAGGCGGAGCGGGAGCAGGGGATTACGATTGATGTGGCCTATCGTTATTTTGCCACGCCGCGGCGCAAGTTCATTATTGCGGATACACCTGGTCATATTCAGTACACCCGCAACATGGTGACTGGTGCGTCGACGGCGCAGCTGGCTATTTTGTTGGTTGATGCGCGGCAGGGGGTGATTGAGCAGACGAGGCGACATGCTTTTATTGCGAATCTTTTGCGTATTCAGCATGTGGTACTGGCGGTGAACAAGATGGACTTGGTTGACTGGAGCGAGGAAAAGTACAACGAGATTGTGGCGGATTTCCGGACATTTGCTTCGCGGTTGGACAATATTGTCGAGGTGACGGCGATTCCGATGGCGGCCCGGCATGGTGACAACGTGGTGGACAAGTCGGCGCACATGCCTTGGTATCAAGGTCCGACGTTATTGTATCATTTGGAGAATGTGTACATTGGAGCGGCTGACAATCATGTGGATGCGCGCTTTCCGGTGCAATGGGTGATTCGTCCGCAGAGTGACCAGTGGCATGATTTTCGCGGTTATGCCGGCCGGGTCGCGGGCGGAGTTTTCAAGCCGGGCGACGAGGTGCAGGTTCTCCCGAGTGGGTTTTCCACCAAGGTGAAAACGATTCATTCTTATGAATCCGAGCTAACAGAAGCCTTTGCGCCGCTCTCGGTCACGCTGACTTTGGAGGATGACATCGACATCTCGCGCGGTGACATGCTCGTCAAGAAAAACAATCCGCCCCGGTCCGGACAAGATTTAGAGGCGATGATTTGTTGGTTTTCAAGCGAGAAGAAGCTGATTCCGCGCGGGAAGTATATTCTTCGTCACACCACCCGCGAGGTGCAGGCTTTTGTCAGCGAGGTGAAGTACAAAGTGAATATCAACACGCTGCACAAGGTGGAGGACGATCGTGAATTCACCATGAACGATATCGGACGGATTTCGATCCGCACGAGCGCTCCCTTGTTTTTCGACGACTACCGGCGCAACCGGATTACTGGGAGTTTTATTTTGATCGAGCCTCAGACGAATGAGACGGTGGCCGCGGGTATGATCCAATAGCGGCTGGCGTGGGGCGCCCCGTTGGGGCGTGGGATGGGGATCGCGGTTGGTGGATCGACTCCAACCGGATTCCAACCGGATTCCAACCGAAAAACCACGGCCACCCACATTCGCAAGTTTTCGCGATTGAGTGGATGTCCGCGGTTGCTCGATGGCGCGAGTTGGACTGGGATTTAGACGGTGATGAGTTCACCGTTGAAGCCGCGGAAGGTGACGGGGCCTTGATTTTCGTTGTAGGTGAGTTTCCAATCTTGGAGGACGGAGAGGGCGACGGCTTGACCGAGGATGAGTCCTTCTTGGGCATCGCTGCGCCAGTGGACGCCGGCGAGGTTGCGGCCGATGGCGAGGTTACCTGCGAGTTTATTGAGTTCGCCTTCGACGGTGAGGGTAGCGGCGAGGGGTTTGAGGGCAGTGCCGTTGGAGGCTGGGTCGACGACGACGGGGGCTGGCAGGACGTAGTTTGGGTTGAAGAATGCCTTGAGGACGGTGACGCAGGCACCGGCGATGGTGGCATGACCTGATGGGTAGGCGGGGTGGGTGGGGGCGCCTTCTGGATAAGCCATGGGGAGAAGATGGCTGCCGGTCTGATTGTGGATGGCTTGGAGGATGGGCGACTGCAGGACGTCGCGGTGCAGTGGGTAGGACGCCTGATTGTTGAGCATCTGGTGGACGCGGCCGGCATAGGCTTCGGGGCGGAGACGGCGGTGCAGACGCCATTTTTGGAACCAGGCAGCTTTGAGAGCGATGCGGGAGATTTCCGAGACGCGGCTGAGCATGTCGGCTAGGCCGAAGGTGACAAATCCGCCTTGGTTGGCGCTGGCGAGGTAGGGGTTGCCTGGATTGACGGGCGCTTTGAGGCCCATGAGGATAAGGCCGGCGTTGTGGAAGGCCTGACAAGGGTAGTCGCGGTGAACGTATTCGCCCAAATCCCGGCCGGTGGTGAGGTAGCGGGGGACCGGATCAAAGGTGCTCGGGCGGGCCGGAGCCAGACCGCGTTGATTGCGCAGCCATTCGGCGGGGGTGGTCACGTGGTCATCGCCCTGAGCGGTGACGCGATACGTCTGGGCAATCGTCTGGGCGCCGCAAGGGATGGGCATGAGCAGGAACTGAGAAACATAGTGGCCGTTGAGTTCGCCCGGGGTCATGCCGCGGAACAACGTGCCCGCCGTAATCGCTTGCCCGCTGCGCGGAGCCTTGAACTCAGTCAGTCGGTTGAGCGAATCCAACACCGGCGCCACGCCGGGATCGGTGGCATACGACTCGAAGGGTACGTCGCGGAGCAACGAGTGAGCATAAAGCTCGACCATCTCGCCCGCCGTCTCAGCGCTGGAAAACGACGGAGGCGCCGGCATGCGCAGGGCATGGGAGTCAGCTCCCGATAGCTCAAAAGCAAAGGCCGCCTGAGGATTGGCCTGTTTGACCGTTCCACCCATCGGAATCATATCCAGATCAGCCTTCAATCCGGTATTCATCGCCTTGACGAAGGCCGTCCAGGCCGCCGGATCCACCACGCCCATGTCATCATGCGGCAATCCCTTCGTGTACGACCCCAACGCCTGAGGGAATAACGCTTCGTCCGCATTGATCTGCGGGGCCGCGACCCGGATTTTTGACTGCCTCACTGCCGCCTCTTCCCGTATCCGCAAGGCCGCTTTTTGCCGGTCCGAGAGTCCCAAGAGCCTCTCCGGATCCAAGGACGCCCGGCCAGAGTTCTTCGCCTGCGCTTCGCCCGCCGCTCCCCCCATGGCCAAAAATGAAAGGGTCGAGGTGGCCCCAAGGCCAAGCACCGAACGGCGCGTGGCCGTTGGTTTCGACGGAGCAATCGTCATGGCCGGAGAATCAAAAGTGGAAAGTACGGGTGGGTTCATGGTGTGAATGAGGTGGGTTGGAAGTTTCTAACTGAATTGTTACATCGCTCGGATAATCATGTTTTTAAAAACTAACGTGATGAATGCCGTGCTGTTGTGGTTTTCATTATTAACAGCAAATTGAATTTGGACGAGTTGTCCGCGGTAACATTATAGTAATTAAGGTTTATAAAGTATAGTTAAAATCAATATAATGAACAATTTATGGCATAAGTAACCGAATTGTTACAATGGCTTTTTTCTCGCCAAAACCGTCGAAAACCGGCCATAGAAGGCGGCATTGTAGGTCAAAATAGGACCTTTAATTCATAATTTTTATTGTAAGTATGACTATAAGTGCGGTCATTTTCGGGGATAGCATGACGTTGCGCCTGTGGCCCCCCTCCTGGGAACGCTGAGCCCCAGCTCGGCGTGGAAAACGACGACCGAAAACCGACCGAAAACCGACCGAAAACCGACCGACAACCGACGGCCACCCCC
>JALRGB010000299.1 GCA_023253575.1 Verrucomicrobiales bacterium | reverse complement strand
CGCCGCTCAGGCCACGGTGGTCCCGCCGGGCCCCGTCGATCCACACCGCCAGAACGCGAGTCACGCGAGTCACGCGCGGGTCCGCGAGCGTCGCGGTCCGGCCTAGAGTCGTTAGCGAACGGATTGGTGCCGTAGGCCGGAGTCCGGGGAAACGGCGAGCGGCCTGCAGAGCCAGGTGGTTTCGGCGAAAATGGCGTCTGAGGAGGCCGGCCGCGGTTATCGCTGTCGCGATTCGGCCGCGGGGTGTCGCGATTCTGTCCTTGGCCATCGCGGCCATATCCTTGGGCATCGCGCCGGGTGGGACCGTAGCTACCGCCCTCATGAGGCCGATAGGGCGGCTTTGGCGGACGCCCGGCATAACCTCCGGGGCCCGGCCCCGAACTAAGGCTGTTTCTAAAGCCCCGGGGCCCGGGTCGATCAGACCCGGGCGGACGAGGCGGACGCGGCAGTCCGAAGGGACGCCCGGCCTGGCTAGAATGAGAATCCCGGCCACGCCCGAAGTCGGGACGTGGAGGACGGGAGTGACCCGGAACGGAATCTCTTCCGCGCGGTCCATGATCGCCCTCACGCGGTCCATGATCGCCCTCATGACGGGGGCCCCGGGGGGCGCGGTCGCGGTCGCGGTCGTTGCTCACGAGTGCATAATCTGGTTGCGCCCAATGCAATGATAAGTGAAGCCCATTTCTTTCATAGTAGCAGGATCAAGCAAATTGCGTCCATCAAAGACCAGCGGCGCAATCAGACGTTTTTTAACTTCGGCGAGACTGACCTCGCTAAATTCAGGCCACTCGGTGGCCACAATCAGAGCCTCGGCGCCGTCCACGGCCTCGAGAGGGTCATCGACCAGAGTGATCTTCATGGCTAAGTCCGGCTCGAAAACCCGGAAGCTATCCATGCCCTTAGGATCAGTCGCCACGACCTGCGCTCCCTCAGCCACGAGGAGGCGGATGAGTTCGACGGCCACAGAACTGCGGACGTCATCGGTGTGCGGCTTGAAACTCAGACCCCAGACCGCCAGCTTTTTCTCCTGCAAAACCCAGAGCGAGTCGCGGATGCCTTTCACGAAACGCTCGAGCTGGGCCACGTTAATGTTGTGCACTTCCTTGAGCAGGTTGAATGGCACCCCGAGTTGATCACTGATGGTCGTAAACGCCGCCAGATCTTTGGGAAAGCAGGAGCCGCCATAACCCAGCCCGGCATTGAGAAACGCGCGTCCAATCCGCTTGTCCATCCCCATGCCTTCAGCCACTTTTTCCACATCCGCCCCCGCCGCATCACAGATGGCAGAAAGGTGATTGATGTAGGAAATCTTGAGCGCAAGAAAACTATTGGCAGCGTGTTTGATCAATTCGGCACTGTTGATGTCAGTGACCAATACCGGCGCCACAAAAGGGGCATACAGTTCCTGCATGAGGGCCACCGCCCGCGGACTATTGGCGCCGATAACAATGCGATCCGGATCCAACAAGTCTGCGACCGCCGAGCCTTCACGCAAAAATTCCGGGTTGCTGACCACATCAAAATCAATGGTCGGCGCATACCGACGGATGGTTTCCGCCACCTTCTGCCCAGTCCTAACCGGCACCGTGCTCTTGTCGACGATCACTTTGTAACTCTTGATGACCGCGGCGATATCGCGCGCCACTTTTTCAATGTATCGCAAATCCACACTGCCATCGGGATTCGGAGGCGTCGGTACGGCAATGAACACGATATCCGCAAAGTCCACGCCTTCTTCAGTATTGGTGGTGAACTTGAGCCGCCCGCTCGCCACCGTCTGCTTCACGATTTCCTCAAGACCAGGCTCATAAATGGGAATCTGGCCGGCCAACAGGGTCTCGATTTTCTTAGGGTTGCTGTCCACGCACATCACATGGTGCCCGACCTTGGCGAAACAAGCGCCCGTGGTGAGTCCAACGTAACCGGAACCAATGATGGTCAATTTCATGAGGAAAAGGAAGCTGAAGCAGATGAAAAACGAATGCCTCTGATACGCGAAAGGAAGGATGACGTCAATCGACGGTAAGGACGTCTTTATCATTCTCCCACCGCCCGCCTCCACCCG
This sequence comes from Verrucomicrobiales bacterium, assembly GCA_023253575.1. Classification (GTDB taxonomy): domain Bacteria; phylum Verrucomicrobiota; class Verrucomicrobiia; order Verrucomicrobiales; family V1-33; genus CAJBME01. Next base: position 2,009 of record JALRGB010000299.1, on the reverse strand, counting down.
AGGCGCACCCACGCCCCATCGTCTAGTCATGATCAATGAAAGGGAAATACACCAAGAATTCAGCCTCCACGGTCACCGTGAAAATTTTGCACCCCACACATTCTGCTCACACCTCTCATGCAGCCTCCCCTCAAAGATGAATCGTCACATTCATACCACCACTTCAACAACTGAAGTGGTGGAGCGTAGCGGATTCGAACCGCTGACCCCCACAATGCCATTGTGGTGCTCTACCAACTGAGCTAACGCCCCTCGAATTTTTGTATCCCGTAGCCGGTGATCGGCGGGGCGAAATGGCTACCACGCAGCGGCCGCTTGCCAAGTGATTTTTTACATCATTCTGCACTTCGATGCGAATTTTTCCTCTCAACCAGCCCGGATACCACCACCGCCGCCGCCTGAAACCCGAAAACACCCGTCACAAAAGTCGCTGCTCCATAGCCCCCCGCACAATCCAGTCGCTGCCCAGCCGACTCTTCCGGCCGCAACGGCGCACACGTCCCGTCCGCCTGCGGAAAAACTGGCACCTCAGGAGAATAAACCGCCGGCACCCCATAAAGTTGGTTTTCACCACGAGCATACCCATGCTCGCGCCGCAACCGCCGCCGCATTTGCCGCAACAATTCATCGTGGCCAGCCCGACCCAAATCATCAACTTTGATTAAAGATGGATCTCGCCGACCCCCAGCCGATCCACACGTCATCACCGGATACCCCCGCGCCTGACTGCCCGCAACAATCAGCGCCTTGATCGACATCCGGTCAACCGCATCCACCACATAATCAAACGCCGGCGCCAATAACCGATCGGCCGTCGTCTCGGTGAAAAAATCCGCCTGGCACACGACTTCACACCGCGGGTTAATGGCCCGCACCCGGGCCGCCAATACCTCAATCTTCGGGTGGCCAATCGTACCATCCAACGCCGGCAGCTGGCGGTTGATATTCGTCACACACACATCATCAAGATCCACCAGCGTCAGCCGCCCCACCCCAGACCTCGCCAACGCCTCAACCGTCCACGACCCGACACCCCCCACCCCAATCACACACACATGCGCCAAATCCAGCAACCGAAGCGCGTCCGCTCCATAAAGCCGGCCAATCCCGCCGAAACGGGCTAGATGATCGTTGGAAATGACTGCCATACAGGTCCATCTATGCTCCAGTTTGTCACTTCTGCCGCCATGGAATTTCTCCGATTCAAACACGCCCGCTTTTCCGCCCGCTTTCCCAAAGATTACCGGTACTCACGGTCACACTATTGGATGAGCCCCAGCCCCGACGATCCTGAGGTGTGGCGCGTCGGCTTTACTAAGTTCGCCACTAGGATGTTGGGCGAATTGGTCGAAGCCAGCTTCTCCGTGCCCGCAGGTGGCCCCGTCGAGCCCGGCCAGGAAATCGGCGCCGTCGAAGGATTCAAAGCCGCCGCCAGCGTGTTTTCCGTAATGCACGGCGCCTTCGTCGAACTCAATCCAGCCCTCGCCGCCGACGCCTGCCTTGTCAAAAGCGACCCCTACGAGATCGGCTGGCTCTATGCTGTGCGCGGCCAACCCGAACCAGAGGCCCTCACCAGTGAAGAATACGTCGCTCTCATGCAGGAAACCATCGACCGTATGGCCGCCGCCGAACACGCCGTGGAATAGTTGGCCAGCGACATCGCGCGCCCTGCCATCGCTCTCAACAGTCCGCGTCCCCCGCGAAAAAAATCCTCCTCGCCCCGAAAGCAATCGCTTCGCCCGGCGCCCCACAGCCATCGAGCCGCCCTCTCCAGCCGTTTTACCGTTACTCACCCCACCCCACCCCACCCCGTCACCTGACGCCAGAGCTTGAAGTACAGCGGTGTATTCCCGCCGCGGCTCAATCGCTCGGAGACAAGAGTGGCCAGATCATCGGTCCCTAACGGACTGACTTGGGTGATTTCCTCCTCATCTACCCGCACGTGGACATGGAGAAACTGCGCTCCCTCCTCGCGAACCACCTCGATCCGGCACCCTCCGGGCCCGGTT
>JALRGB010000495.1 GCA_023253575.1 Verrucomicrobiales bacterium | reverse complement strand
ATGTTTTTGCGGACGGGACGTATATCGGGGTGAATCCGATTCATGCGGATACGGTGAATGTTTCGTTGGTGTGTGATCCTGCTGAGTTGCGGGCGACGTCGGTGGTGGCGGCGATCAACCGGCGTCTGGCGCTCAGTCCGTATTTGGCGGCGTTGATAGAGCCATTGCCAGACGGGGTGCGGCCGGGGGCCACCTTTCCGGCCAGTGCGCGCGTCCGGCGGGCGGCCACGGAGGCTGCAGCGCTGGTGGGGGATGCATCTGGTTACATTGACCCATTGACGGGCGAGGGGATTTATGCGGCTTTGTGGACGGCGGACGAGCTGGCTACCGGGTTGATGGCGGGCTGGAGCGATGTGCCGGCGGCGCTCGCTGGGTATGCCCGGATGCGGGCGCGCCGTCAGCGAGCCAAGTCGTTGTTGTGCGAGCTTTTTCAAACGTGCATCCGGCGCCCGTGGCTGGCGGATTCCATTTTGCAGCTGCTGTCGCGCCAACAGGCGGTGGCTGATTCATTCATTGGTATTGTGGGCAACAGCTATCCTCCGGGTCGGGGGCTGATGCGCATCGCCGGTCACGCGCTGGCTTCATTTTAGTTTTCCATGCCTGCTTATCTTAATTCCGTGGCCTGCAGTGTCCCTCCGACCGAAGGCCAGCTTGCTTTTCTCGAGTCACTTCCGACGTGGGCCGGACCGCCGGAAGTCGTGGACAAAATGCAGAAAATCAGCGCTGGGGCGAGCATTGAGTCGAGGTACACGGTGCTGCAGCCTGCTTTTGGTCCGGGTGGGTTTTATCAACCGGGATCCTTTCCGACGACGGGCGAGCGGATGAAGACGTATCAGCGCGAGGCTCCGGTGCTAGCGTTGCAGGCGGTAGAGGCGTTGCGACGGCGGGACGATCGGCTTGACCAGGTGACGCACTTGATTGTGACGAGTTGCACGGGGTTTTATGCTCCCGGGCTGGATATTGACATTGTGCGGGACGCGGGACTGGCGCCATCCGTTCAGCGCACGTTGATCGGGTTCATGGGGTGTCATGCTGGTTTGATTGGTCTGCGCAATGCGAAGCAGGTGATCGAGGCGGATCCGGAAGCCGTGGTCCTGATGGTGAATTTGGAGCTGTGCAGCCTGCATCTGCAGCAGACCGAGCGGATGGACCGGCTGGTCTCCTTTTTGTTATTTGCGGACGGGGCGGCGGCTTCCTTGATTACGTCGCGGCCGAATGGTTTGCGTTTGGACGCTTGCGCTAGTCATCTGAGTGTGACGGATGCTGAGCGGATGGCTTGGCATATCGAAGATCATGGATTTGCTATGACGCTTGACGCTCGGTTGCCGGCGCGCATCCGTCAGTGGTTCCGGGCCACGGAGGCGCTTTCGGGTGTACCCGGCGAGCCGCGGCCAGAGTGGTGGGCCGTTCACCCCGGGGGGCGGTTGATTTTGGATGGTGTGCAGGACGCCTGCGGCCTGACGGACGAACAAATGGCGTTGTCGCGCAGTGTGCTGCGGCGCTTTGGCAACATGTCGTCGGCTAGTATCATGTTTATCCTGCAGGATCTGATGGCCGGCGCCTGCGGGGGTGGGCTACCGTCCGCGGGACGGGCGATGGCTTTTGGCCCCGGATTGACAGTCGAGACTCTGGATTTCACGGTGATGGGCCCGCCTCCGCCGATGTCGGGGGCGGTGGTGTCTGCTGTTGGGGGTATTGAGAGGGAGGAGCAGCCATGAGTCAACGCGGGCGCGGGACGCCGGATTGTCCGGTGGGCGGCGGGCTGGCGCGCTGGTGGGTTGAACATCCAGGTGCAGGCTGGGCGGCCTTGGTGGCGACCCTAGCCTGCGGGTTTTTTGCTTTGCTACATCTCCCGCGGCAGGAGGATCCGGCCTTGCCGGGACGGATCGCCCGCATCGTCTGTATCTGGCCGGGGGCTTCGGCCTCAGAGGTCGAGCAGCAGGTGACGCGGCCGCTCGAGCAGAGGACGATTGAAATGGCGTCGATGCTGGAAGTGAGCAGCGAGACGCGCGATAATGTGGCCATCATCACGCTAGGCCAGCGACCGGCCGGTCTGGGGCGGATCGAACAAGAATGGGATGTTTTGCGTGGTCGGCTGGCGGAAGTTCCGCTGCCAGCGGGTTGCCGACCGCCGGTTTTGCAGACTGATTTTGGAGATGTGGTGACGTTGCTGTTGGCGGTGAGCAGTGGTACGGCGAAGGACTATCGTCCTGTGGTGGACGGGGTGCGCCGGCTGGTGGAGGTTTTGGAAACTGTTTCTGAGGTAGGCCGGGTTCGGACGGTGGGGGAAGTTCCTGAGACCATTGAACTGACGGGGTCGCCTGCGAGGTTGCAGCAGCAGGGGATTCCCTTGAGCCGGTTGATTGAGGTCATCGGGAGTCAGGGACACTTTATGCCGGGATCTTTGATTTCTGGGATGGAGACGAATTTTCCCGTGCGGGTGGCGCCCGGACTGGGCAGCGAGCGCGAGCTTCGCGATCTGGTGTTGGGGCGAGGTGCGGACGGCCAGCCGCTGCGTTTGGAGGCGCTGCTGGATGTGCGCCGTGGCGATGTGACTCCGCTTCCATTTCATGTGGATGTGATGCGCCGGTCCGGCGATGACCGGTTGACCCGGGAGCGGTCGGTCCTGCTGGCGGTGGAAATGAAGATCGGCGGGACGATCAGCCGGTTTGACCGGGAGGTGCGGGCGGCGGTGGATGGTGTGGTGCCGACCCTGCCGACCGGAGTGGAAGTGCACACACTTTCCGATCAACCGGCCTCGGTGAAGTGGCGCCTCAGTCATTTCAATCGTTGTTTCCTCGAGGCTGTGGCGGTGATTATGGTGGTGGCTTTGTTGCTCATGGAGTGGCGGGCGGCGGTGATTGTGGCCTGTGCCATTCCTCTGACGGTGGCGATGACGCTGGCCGGGATGTGGGCGTTGGGGATTCCACTGCATCAAATTTCCATCACCGCCCTCATCATTGCGCTGGGTATGCTGGTCGATGATCCCGTTGTGGCGGCCGATGGCATCAATCGCGAACTGGCGGCCGGTACGCCCCGGTGCGTGGCCGCATGGCTCGGACCGTGGAAACTTCGTCGTGCGATTTTCTTCGCGACCCTGATTAATATTTTCGCCTTCCTGCCGCTGCTGCTGCTGCCCGGTGACAAAAAATCATTCATTTACGCATTACCGGTAGTGGTCACGCTGTCGCTGGTGTGCTCACGGATCGTCTCTATGACTTTTGTGCCATTGCTTGGAAGATGGATCTTGCGGGGTCAGGGCGGTCTGCATCATGACGGGGCGCAGGGTGGTTTTCCCATGGGGGGGATTGGTCGCTTGCGCGCCGCTTTGCTGGGGTCGTACCGGGCGGTGTTGGCGGCGGGTTTGCGGCATCCGTGGAAGGTGTTGATGGCGGTTCATGCCGTGCTGGTGGCCAGCTTCCTGCTCGTGCCCGGGCTAGGACGGCAGTTTT